>CAZPMA010000011.1:0-44022 GCA_964587535.1 uncultured Bacteroidales bacterium | reverse complement strand
CGGAAAACATCTTCCAAAACAGTCATCATTGTTGCACGATCGATATTCTTTAACTCTTTAAACTCAGAAAACGTGTCGATCAAATTCAAATTTTCCATCTTACTTTATCTATTTAATCTTTTATTTAAATTTTATAATAATCTTTGTTGACTTTACCTGATCAAAGCTGAAATTATGCTTTTCAATAACAGCTTGTTTTTTCTTTTTCCCTTCAATCTTAACCATTTTAGATTCTTCAATTTCAAATCCATTTTCGCTTACATTTGAAAGAATCCCTTTAATCTTTTTACCATCTTTAGTAATTGTTTCAACATCTTTACCAAGATTTTTTTGGTATTGCTGAACAACTTTAAATGGCTCAGATAAACCTGCTGAAGAAACCTCTAAGTCATAATCTTCAACTTCACGGTCTAAATTACTTTCAATAAACCTACTTGTTTCAACACAATCATTAATTGTAAAACCTTTCATACTATCAATTAAAACATTTATTTTATTTGATGTAGAAACAGTAATATCAACAATATAAGCATCCTTCTGCTTAACAAAGTTTTCAATTATTTCCTGTATTTTTTGTTTTTCAATCATCTGATTAAGATAATAATAAAGGGGACAATGTCCCCTTACACAAATCAGTACTTTCAGGCGCAAAATTAAAAATAAACTTGATAAACGCAAAATTATTGGCTTGAAAATTAGGGGTTTTTACTTTTTTATTGCCTTTTTTATGCCTTTTTCTTGTTTTTTAGAGCTAAATATACCATTTCTATACTTTTAGTTTAGGGAATTTTTGGTTTATTCTTGTATTTTTGTTAAAAATCTAAATCAAAAAAAAATTGGTGACAGAAAATTGGTCGAATAAAAGAAAAATTGTCAATGATCCGGTATATGGATTCATTAATATTCCTTCAGAGATTATTTATGATATAATTGAACACAGGTACTTCCAACGTTTAAGAAGAATAAAACAGCTAGGTTTAACTGATTATGTTTACCCGGGGGCAGTACATACAAGATTTCAGCATACCTTAGGAGCTGTGCATTTACTCAATTCTGCAATTAGCACCTTAAAATCTAAAGGAATAAATATCACAAAAGAAGAAGAAGATGCGGTAACATTGGCCATTTTACTTCACGATATAGGTCATGGTCCGTTTTCGCATACACTTGAAAATGTTATAATAGAAAACTACAGTCACGAAGATCTGTCTCTTTTGTATATGGAAGCACTAAATAAAGAATTTTCCGGAAAATTAGATTTAACCTTGAAAATATTTAGAAATGAATATCATAAGAAATTCCTTCATCAATTAGTTTCAAGCCAGTTAGATGTTGATAGAATGGATTATTTACGAAGAGACAGCTTTTATAGTGGCGTCTCAGAAGGAGTGATTGGTTCAGATAGAATTATAAAAATGCTTACCGTTGTTAATGATCAACTTGTTGTGGAAGCAAAAGGAATTTATTCTATAGAGAAATTCTTAATTGCTCGATGGTTAATGTACTGGCAAGTATATCTGCATAAGACTGTTGTGTCGACCGAGCAATTATTGTTAAAAATATTTAAACGGGTAAAAGAACTTGTAGGTCAAAATGATGATGTGGAATTAACCGATGAACTAGAATATTTTTTAAAAAATAATAATCATAAAATTGATGAATTACTGGAAAATTTCTCAAAAATTGATGATACTGATATCATTGCAATGGTAAAATTTTGGGCTAAACATCCAGATAAAATATTATCTGAACTATCAAACAGGCTCCTTTATCGACGCTTGTTCAAAATAGAAATTCACGACAAGCCTTTTGAAAATTCAGTAATTAATAATATCAAAGAAAAAGCAATAAGAATTTTGGATTTAACTGAAAGTGAAATTAATTATTTTGTATTTACAGATACCATTAGCAAAAAAGCCTATAGTGCTTTCGATGAAAATATTAAAATACTATATAAAGATGGTCGGATTATTGATATAGCAGAAGCATCAGATATGTTAAACACATCTGTATTATCAAAAACTGTCAAAAAATATTTTTTATGTTATCCTAAAGAAATTACTCAATAAAGTTAATTATATATTATTTTTGTGATAAACAATAAATAAAAATCTAAGATGGAATTTACAGCACAAGCAATAGCAGAATTTTTGAAAGGCGAAGTAGAAGGAAATCCTGAAGTTAAGGTAAATAATGTTGCAAAAATTGAAGAAGCAACACCAGGAACATTAGCATTTTTAGCAAATCCAAAGTATGCTAAATATTTATATACAACCAATGCTTCAATTGTTCTGATAAATAAAGATTATGAGTTAGAAAAAGCTATTGATGCTACATTGATCAGAGTTGCAAATGCTTATGAATCATTTGCAAAATTATTAGAGCTAGCTGAACAAGCCAAGCCTGTAAAACAAGGAATAAGTCCATTAGCATTTATTGACGAATCAGCTAAAATTGGTAATGGTGTTTATATTGCTCCTTTTGTTTTTATTGGCGAAAATGCTGTTATAGAAGATAATGTAAGTTTAAATCCACATGTATTTATTGATGAGAATGTTACTATTAAGAAAAATTCCACCTTAAATTCTGGAGTAAAAATATATCATGAATGTATGATTGGTGAAAATTGTATTATTCATGCCGGAGCTGTTATTGGCTCAGATGGTTTTGGATTTGCTCCTGATGAGAATAATGTCTATCGTAAAATTCCGCAATTAGGAAATGTAATTGTTGAAGATAATGTTGAAATTGGTTCAAATACTACAATTGATCGAGCTACAATGGGTTCAACAATTATCAGAAAAGGAGCAAAATTAGATAACTTAAATCAAATCGGACATAATGTTCAAATTGGCGAAAATACAGTTATTGCGGCACAATCAGGAATTGCCGGATCAACAAAAATAGGTAAAAATTGCCAGTTTGCCGGACAATCAGGAATTGCTCCACATATTCAAATTGCCGATGGTGTTAAAATTGCACCACAGTCAGGAGTACCAAATAACATTAAAGAAGAAGGAGCAATTGTAATGGGAACTCCAGCATTTAACATTAGAGAATTCCAAAGATCGTTTATAGTTTATAAACAATTACCTGATTTATTTAAGAGAGTAAAAGAGCTGGAAAATGAGTTGAAAAAACTAAAAGGAGAATAGTATTTTAGAAGACTTATTTAATAATCAATCATCTAATACATGAAATTAGTTAAGTTTTTTGTAACTTGCGGCGATTTTTTTATACTTGAATTTATTTAAAATTTTAAGATATGTCGCAAATGCAAAAAACACTTCAGAAACCTGTAACTATAAAAGGTAAAGGACTACATACAGGATATGAAGTAAATATTACATTTAATCCTGCTCCCGAAAATCATGGGTATAAATTTAAACGTATTGATTTAGAAGGAAAACCAATTATTGAAGCAAACGCTGACAATGTGGTTGAAACTTCTCGTGGAACTGTTTTAGAAGAAAACGGAGTAAAGATCCACACCATTGAACACATGCTGGCTTCATTAGTTGGAATGGAAGTTGACAATGTTTTAATTGAAATGGATGGTCCTGAAGCTCCTATTTTAGATGGCAGTGCCATTAAGTATGTTGAAGCAATAAAATCAGTAGGTGTTCAGGAACAACGTGAAGAAAGAAATTTCTATGTAATTAAGGAAAGAACTGTATTTCGCGACGAAGAAAATAATATTGAATTGGTAGCGTATCCTGATGATCAATTCTCTGTTGATGTGATGGTTGATTATAACTCAAAAGTATTAGGACATCAATATGCATCTTATCATCCTTCGCATGATTTTGAGAAAGAAATTGCACCATCAAGAACATTTGTATTCTTCCATGAACTGGAACCCCTTTTAAAACATAATCTGATAAAAGGAGGAGACCTACAGAATGCGATCGTAATTATGGAACACGAAGTTCCACAAAAAGAACTTGATCGTATTGCTGATTTATTTGGCAAACCACATGTTAAAGTTAAGGAAGGTGTATTAAATAATGTAGATTTAAGATTTAGCAACGAACCTGCAAGACATAAATTGTTAGATATAATAGGCGATTTAGCATTAATAGGACAACCTATTAAAGGTAAGATAGTTGCATCGAGACCTGGGCATTATGCCAATACTCGTTTAGCGCAAATCATTAGGAAAAATATACGAACTGAATTATCTAGGGTTGCTATACCTCAATATGATCCTAGCAAAACTCCATTATATGATATCAATCAAATAAAAAAACTATTACCACATAGATATCCATTTTTATTAGTTGATAAGATTATAGATATGGATGAAAAATCGGTAATTGGTATCAAAAACGTTACTAATAATGAAAATTTCTTCATGGGACATTTTCCACATGAACCTATTATGCCGGGAGTACTTCAAATTGAAGCCATGGCTCAAGTTGGTGGCATCTTGGCACTTAGCCAGGTTGAAGATCCTGAAAATTATGGTACCTTATTCCTTAAAATTGATAAAGTAAAATTCAAGAAAAAAGTTGGACCTGGTGATACAATTATCTTTAGACTTGAATTAATAGCACCAATTCGTCGTGGACTGGTAAATATGTTTGGACAAGCATTTGTTGGTAACGAATTAGTAATGGAAGGTGAATTAATGGCTCAAATATATAAAGTTAACTAATTATGAAAAGTGAATTAGCATATATACATCCTGAAGCACAATTAGGTAAAGATGTGAAAATTGAAGCTTTTGCCTGGATTGATAAAAATGTAGTTATTGGCGATGGAACATGGGTTGGTCCGAATGCTACAATCATGGAAGGTGCCCGAATTGGTAAAAATTGTAAAATATTCCCAGGCGCTGTTGTTTCAGCCATTCCACAAGACTTAAAATTTCAAGGCGAAGAGACAACTGCTGAAATTGGAGATAATACAACCTTAAGAGAAAGCGTAACCGTTAACAGAGGTACGGCATCAAAAGGAAAAACTGTTGTGGGAAACAATTGTTTATTAATGGCTTATGTTCATATTGGCCATGATAGTATGTTAGGAAATAATATTATCATTTCAAATAGTACAAATGTTGCTGGTGAAATAACAATTGATGATTTCGCTGTTATCAGTGGTGATGTTCAGATACATCAGTTTGTTCGTGTTGGTGGTCATGTGATGATTTCTGGAGGATCATTGGTTAGAAAAGATGTTCCTCCTTATGTAACAGTAGCCAGAGAACCTTTAGCTTATGCAGGAGTTAATTCCATTGGACTTCGCCGTCGTGGTTTTGCAAATGAAACGATTAATATGATACAGGATATGTATCGTGAAATATATGTTAAAGATCAAAATGTAGCTCAGGCTCTTGAGAATATAGAAAAGAATATTCCTGATTCAAAGGAAAAAGAATATATCTTGAATTTTGTTAAAAGCTCTGAAAGGGGAATTACAAGAGGATAAAATAAATAAAAAACACCCCAAATGTTGTTTCCAACTTTTGGGGTTCCATCATTCCAGGGTTTTTATTTACCTCATATTTTTATTTTTTATAATCTTTCTTCACAAAAGCATTTTTATAACCTAATTCTGCAATCTTAGCCAGTTCTTGTTTTGCCTCGTTATAATCTGAGAAATCCCCAACAGTATATCTATAATAGTCATCAGAACCTTTTGTCACATTAACATCTGATAAATTCTCAAAATAATTTGTTTCAACAGGGATGATTAACGCCATTAACTGTATAGTATATACCGGCACAACATGATCTTCTCTAATAAATGCCTGTTTATAACCAGCAACTAACATTTTTTCCTGTAATACAAGAGCTTCCTTATAATTCTTAGAATTACCAACTGTATACCTGTAATAACCATCTTCGTGTAATGTTTCTTTTACATCCTTAACATCTTTAAAGTAACTAATATCAACCGGTTTCCTTAAGGCCATAAGTTGAACCGTAAATATTTTCTCTGATGTGCCTGTATTTGAACTTGAAACAGGAGTATATTTTACTACTTCTTTTTGTGGTTCGGACTTTATCTCTTCAACTACCGGTTCCTTGATTTTCTGTTCTTCATGTCTTTTTTCAACAAACTCTTTTAATTTTTCATCAGGATTCTCAACTGGTTTCTCTTCTAATACTTCTGTTGCAGGCTCAGGAATTATTTCTGGCTCATCAACCACTTCTGCTACCAGTTCTTCTTCCTCAACTTCGATTGGATTAAGCATTGCATCAAAATTATAACTTGAAGAAGCAAAATCACTTGGTATTTCTACTTCTGAATTAAAAGCTTCAAAATTTTCATTCGTCACTGATAACAAATATTTGCCAGGCTCAAGTTCAAAATTAAATTTAGCATTACTGGAGTTTTTCATTTCAATGACATTGTTTGTTTCAACATCCAATAAAGAAACATTAAAGAAATTATCAGGTATTGATTCACCAGTTTCGGCATTTTTTATATTGCCTGCCAGATTAATTTTTGGTAAAACAGTCAATTTATAAATATCATTTTTTCCTACAGCTGTTTCATCAAATATTGACATATAACCAGATGTTAATGAATTGGCAGGAACAAAAAATAGATCGTCGCCAGTAGTGTTTATTGGATAAGCCATATTTATTGCCTGGTCTTTAGTCTCTAAATCGATATAAAATACATCAAAACCACCCATGCTGGAATGGCCTTCTGAACTGAAAAATAAATATCTATCGTCTAGCGTTAAGAATGGAGTTGCTTCATTATATTTTGTATTAATCTTTGGTCCTAAATTTTCAGGTTCGCTCCATTTTCCTTTTTCGTTTTTAGTAGATTTATAAATGTCTACACCTCCTAAACCTCCTTCTCGATCACTTGTAAAATAAATTGTATTACCATCTTTTGTAACTACAGCATGTTCCTCATTACTTTTTTTACCATTAATAACTTTATCTAGTTTTTCAGCATCTGTCCAATCTCTACCTTCACGATAACTAACAAATACATCGTTTTTTTCAATATCATTTGTAGCCAGATATAAGGCATCACCATTATATGACAAGCTTACTGAAACAAGATAAAATTTTAAACTTACTTTATCTGTTATTCTTTTAGGAGTTGTCCATTCATTATTTTCTTTTGTGGTATAGTAAATCTGGATATCATCTTTTTTAAAAGTAGTATATACCATCGTATTCCCATCTCCAGATATTACGGGATTAACGTTGGAATTTATATCATTTACTAAATCTCCCTGATTTACCTTAGAAATTCTTAAAGGATGCTTTATAGCTTTTTTAGCATTTTCACATGTTTGTATTCCATGATTTACCATCTCAAAAAGTTTATCTTCTGGGGTAATCATCTCTTTCAATTTATTATATGCATTGATTGCATCATCTATTCTTCCCACAAACTGATATGCTTCTCCCAAATATAAAAGAGCATCAATAGGAGCTCTTGTTTCTTCGATCGATTTAGGATCAAAATCTTTCGCAACATCCTGAGCTGCTTCTTCTAAATAGCTAACCGCTTTTTCTTTTTGATCATCGGTAAGTAAATAATTCTTACCTACATAATATTTCATTAAAGAATGATTAGGTACATCCCTTAATATTCTATTATAGTTATCGATAGCCTTTTCATATTGAAAATCTGCTTCCAGATAATGCGCCTCGTTTTCAAGAAAATAAATTTCGTTCCAGTCTTGAGCATGCAGAACAAAACTTGTAAGAAAGAGATTAATAATTAGAATAATTTTCTTATACATATTATCAGTTGTTAGCTTTTGTTTTATAACGTTTTTGACCTCATTAAGTTAATATCTTTTGATGAATAAGTCAAATTTGTATAGAATCAGTTAAATTTCTTATATTAAAAGATAAAGGATGTCTATCTAAACTTATTCTTTAACTGCTTTCAAAATCTTAGTTAAATTCTCATTAATTTACACAAATTTTAAATAGAAAATTAGTGAAAAATTCATAGCTAAATATATTTATCTAGAAAATTGACAATCCTGTTTTTGTTGTAAACAGCTCTAAAGCTTTTATGCCAGCCAACGAATTTCCTTTTTTATTTAAGCCTGGACTCCAAACACTTAAGCTTAGTTGATTAGGAATAATGGCTGCTATTCCTCCACCAACACCACTTTTACCCGGCATGCCAACAAGATATGCAAAATCACCGGCTTCGTCATAAGTTCCACAGGTAAGCATTAATGCATTAATTCTTTTTGCCTGACTTTGAGTTAAAATTCTTTGATTCGAATCTGGAATTAATCCATGATTACTTAAAAATAAAAAGGAGCTTGCTAATTCTTTAACTGTCATCGTGATTGAACAATGATGAAAATATACATCTAAAACTTTCTCAACATCATTCTTTATATTGCCATGGCTTTTTAAGAAATTAACTAAAGCAGCATTTGTATATCCATGTTCTCTTTCTGATTGTGCTACACGTTCATCATAACTTATATCTGATGAACCACTAAGTTTTCGTATAAAATTCAATAATTCTGTATAAGGATTATCAAATAAACTAATGAGTATATCGGTAATTACAAGAGCTCCGGCATTTATAAAAGGATTTCGTGGAATCCCATTTTCATATTCTAACTGAACCAATGAATTAAAAGCATTTCCGGAAGGTTCTCTTCCAACCCTTTGCCATATTTCCTCACCCAAGTTTGAAAATGCTAATGTTAAACTAAATACTTTAGAGATACTTTGAATGGAGAATTTCTCATCCACATCACCAACTGAATATGATTCACCCTTCAATGTATAAAGTGACATTCCAAACTTTGTTGGATTTATTTCGGCAAGGGCAGGAATATAATTTGCTACTTTGCCTGAACCAATCAGCGGTTTTACTTCATTGTAAATATTACTTAGTATCTGATTATAATCTTTATTACTCATTATATCAAAAATACAAACAAATACTTTTATAAGTTCAATGAAAAATTACAAAAATGAAGTTGGAGTAATTCAAATATTTATTTTTTACTAATTCCCGCTTCTTGAAGTTTATTTTTATCAATTAGTTGCAAATTATTAAATAAGCTGTTTTTATCATCAAGTAATTTTTGAATAGCTCTTTTGGTATTGTTTCTGGGATTGCTTTCAGCGTTTCGAATGCTATGAGCAATTATTTTAAACTGTGTTTTTAGGTCTTTTTTCTTAAAATTGCCGCTTAATCGTGTTGCTAAAAATTGATAGTAAATTTCTATTTCGTTTTTATAATACCATTTTATTCCTGCAGTAGTAATAAATTTCGTTTTTTCTGATTGCATCGAAATATCTAAACCCGTAACTGGACATCTTTTTAACGTTTCAGTATTTGATTCCTGTATATCATTTGAATGCATAAAATGATTGAAGAATTCATAAACTTTATATACCAAATTATTTTCCACAGTACAATTGTTATAATTGATATACAAGTTATTAAATAGAATACTAGGTTGTCAAGTTCTTCAAGAATAACTTATCAAATAGTTATTAACCATATAAAATCATGGAATAAAAAAAGCTGAAAACAATGTTTTCAGCTTTTGAGTAGTAGCGGGGACAGGACTCGAACCTGTGACCTTTGGGTTATGAGCCCAACGAGCTACCAACTGCTCCACCCCGCAATATATTTTAAGTATCTTTATTCTGCGTTATTGCGGTTGCAAATGTAAATAATGATCCAATAAAAACAAAATATATTCCGATTATTTTTTTTATTAGCTAAAACGATTCCCAATTTAAATTCTCTTTTTCTAGCTGATCAATAATCTCTAACAACTTTTCGTTTAAATTTTTAATGGCTAATGGAATATTCCAGTTATTGATATCTCTTTCTTCAATATAATTTGAAATAGATCGTATTTGTAAAAACTTTACTCCTTCTTTTAAGCATACATAAAAAAATGCTGCTCCTTCCATCGTTTCTATATCTGCTTGAAATTTTCTTTTAAACAAGTCTATGCTTTTATTACATCCATGAGTTGTATTTACAGTAATAGCAGAGACTTTCTCAATACTAAAATTATATTCATATGGATTTTCTAATCTCCCATTATTAAAAGGAAACTCATTTTCGTCCATAAAACCCTTTTCAAAAAGTGTAAATAATTCATTTTTATCTTCAATCCCTAGATCTGCAAACTGATCTCTTTGAATAAAAACTACATCTCCTACACCAATATTTTGATTAAAACTACCTGCAATTCCTGCATTAAGCACAATATCATATTCTTTTTCTGAGATCTTCCTAATTAAACTATATGTAGTTAAAACTCCACCTATACCAGTAACTAAAAAATCAACTAAAAAATCATTTGATTTGCTAACTTTCAAACCACAAGCCGAAGAATTATTATGTTCTAATTTACTTTTTAAAGGTTGAATTTCATTTTCTGTGGCAGAAACTACTAATATCTTCATGTTATACCATTTTAATATAGATTTATTTACTGGTATAATGCCGATAGATGTTTTATACTTAATAACAAACTCTGTAAAATTATTGAGTAAATTAAACACTAATCGGTATTAATTACTAATTTTGTAAATTCAAATATATTGTAATTATATTAAAATTGTTGTTTATTTATACTTACATTTAGAATTAACTCAATATCAAATATATAAAATCAGTTTTATGATTTTTGTTACACGAAGAGAAAGATTTAGTGCCGCGCATCGTTTATACCGAGAAGATTGGAATGATGAAAAGAATCTTGAGATTTTTGACAAATGCTCTTATCCTAACTGGCATGGGCATAATTATGTACTTTTTGTAACAGTTAAAGGAGAGCTAAATCCAGAAACTGGTTTTGTTGTTAATATTAAAAGATTAAGTAAAATTATAAAGGAACATGTTATAAGTAAGCTTGATCATAAGAATCTTAACATGGATGTTGATTTCTTAAAAGAAAAAATTGCTTCTACTGAAAATCTTGCCATTGGTATTTGGGAGCAATTAGAACCTGTTATTAGTGAATTGGGAATTCAATTACATAGTGTTAAAATAAAAGAAACTGAAAATAATTTTGTTGAATATTTTGGAGATTAAAAAGTTATGGAAATAATTAACAATGGTGTAAGAACACTGGATGATGACGGATATGCAAGAATTGATAAATGGGACAAAGAAAGAACTGAAAAGTTGGCTGAACATTATAAAGCAATACTGGATTTAATTGGAGAAGATGTTAATAGAGAAGGTTTACTGGATACTCCTATGCGAGTTGCAAAAGCCATTCAGTTTTTAACAAAAGGTTATAATATTGAACCAAAAGATATATTAAAATCAGCCATCTTTCGTGAAGATTATAAACAAATGGTAATTGTAAAGGATATTGAAATTTATTCAATGTGCGAACATCATATGATTCCATTTTATGGAAAAGCTCATGTTGCATATATACCAAATAAATATATAACCGGACTTAGTAAAATTGCACACGTAGTGGAAGCTTATGCTCGCAGATTACAAGTACAAGAACGTTTAACAATGCAAATAAGAGATTGCATACAAGAAACTCTAGACCCAATGGGTGTTGCTGTTGTTATTGAAGCAGGTCATATGTGTATGCAAATGCGTGGAGTTCAAAAACAGAATTCTGTAACTACAACATCTGCCTTTACGGGTATATTTTTGAATAATACAAAAACAAGAGAAGAATTTATTCATTTAATAGGATCAAGATTACACTAGTATAAAGATTTATAAATACTTATAAATACCATTTACATTTTTTGTTGACTCGTAAATGGTATTTTGTTATTTTTGACGGCTGTTAAAAATAGTTTCTTAAGAAGAAATTAAATATTAACCAAAATAATTTATATGAAAGCATACGTATTCCCGGGTCAGGGAGCACAATTTGTAGGAATGGGTAAAGATCTTTACGATCATTTTCCTATTGCCAAAGAAATGTTTGAAAAAGCAAATGATATCTTAGGTTTTAGAATTACTTACTTAATGTTTGAAGGAACAGAAGAAGATCTAAAACAAACTAAGGTTACACAACCTGCTATTTTCTTACATTCAGTAATTTTAGCAAAAACCTTAGAAGATTTTAAACCAGAAATGGTTGCCGGACACTCTTTGGGTGAGTTCTCAGCATTAGTTGCTAACGGAGCATTATCATTTGAAGATGGATTAAAACTAGTCTATCAACGTGCTATGGCAATGCAAAAAGCATGTGAAATAGAACCTTCTACAATGGCTGCAATTATTGGCTTAGATGATAAAGTTGTAGAAGAAGTATGTTCAGGAATTGACGATGTAGTGGTTCCTGCAAACTATAATTGTCCGGGACAATTAGTTATTTCAGGATCTATGAAAGGTATTGAAGTTGCTTGCGCAAAACTAACTGAAGCGGGTGCAAAACGTGCTTTACCTTTAAAAGTAGGTGGTGCTTTTCACTCACCTTTAATGGAACCAGCTAGAGTTGAATTAGCCGAAGCTATTAACACTACAAATTTCAATACTCCAATTTGTCCGGTTTATCAGAATGTGGATGCAAAACCATATACAAATCCTGCAGAAATTAAGGAAAACCTAATAAAGCAATTAACTTCGCCCGTAAAATGGACATACGTTATGCAAAACATGATTGCTGATGGAATGACATCATATACTGAAGTTGGTCCGGGAACTGTATTACAAGGTTTATTGAAAAAAGTAGACAGGCAAATACCCACAGCAAGTGCATAAATAATATCAAAACACCGGAATTCTCCGGTGTTTTTTTATTCTTTAAATTTTAAACTCACATTTTGTATCGTTTCATCGTGTAAACTTAAAGGTACTGGTGAAACTTTAACTAATGCTTGTAATATCTTCTTTTGCTTTTCGTTCAAATCAAGCATTGAAAAATCAAATTCTATTTTAACTTCAGCTACCCTACGCGGATTTTCCGACATAATCTTCCAGGTTTTTGCCGTTGCTCCATCGATGCTAAAACCAGAATCGTTTGCTCTTATTCCCATAATGGTAAAAATGCAGCTTGCCAGGCTTGTTGCCAACAGATCGGTTGGAGAAAAAGTTTCTCCTTTGCCACGATTATCAACAGGTGCATCTGTTATTAATTTATTACCAGACCGAACATGAATTGCTTCTGTTCTTAATTGTCCTGTATAGGTTGTTCGGATAGTTTCAATTGTCTCCATAATTTTTCACTTTGTTAAATGCTATTAACAAATTTAAAGAAATTATGTTTTAAGATTATTCTATGAAACTAAAAATATTGAATTAAAAAGTTAATTATTATGAACTCTTAATTCGTAGTTTCTAATTGAAACTAGGCATTTCCGCAACCAGCACAGTTTACTTCTCCGGTTTTTTTATCAACATCTCTTCTGCACTTAATTTCTGTACTTCGTGCACAAGTAATACCCATTTTACGCATTTCTTTGTTATGACCAATTGCAGTTTGTGGAAATTTTCTATTTCTGAAAAATATATTGACTCCCATGGCTAAAATAGCCAATGTCATTAATACTAAAACTAAAAGAAGCGTTTTGATAAACATTAATAAAAATTTATTGTTATATAATTCCAATGCAAAGATATAGAATTAAATTTTTATACAAATCTTAGTCTTTAAATTTTTAATTTTTAATAATAAGTAATAATTTGTTTAAACATATATAAAATTTACTATAAATCATGACAACAAAGACAGTCGCGAAAGAGAAGTTAGGAAAACCTACATTTGACAAAAACGAAATACTTAAGGATTATAGATTAGCAAATGTAAGTCGCCAAATCAGTTTAATGGGGCGAAAAGAAGTATTAACCGGGAAAGCTAAATTCGGAATCTTTGGAGATGGTAAAGAAATTGCACAGATTGCATTTGCAAAAAACTTCAAGAATGGTGATTGGCGATCGGGGTATTATCGCGATCAGACCTTTATGATGGCTTCAGGTTTATTTACTGCTGAAGAATTTTTTGCCCAATTATACGGCGAAACAGACATTGAGCTAAACCCTGGTAATGGAGGCAGGTCTTTTAATAATCATTTTGCTACTCGTAGCTTAAACCCTGATGGAAGCTGGAAAGATTTAATGAAACAAAAAAACTCATCTGCTGATATCTCACCTACTGCAGGACAGATGGCTCGTTGGGTTGGATTGGCTTATGCTTCAAAATTATTTAGGGGAATCAAAGAATTAGACCAATTTAAAGATTTATCTGACAAAGGAAATGAAGTTGCATTTGGTACCATTGGAGATGCAAGTACTTCTGAAGGTCAGTTTTGGGAAGCAATCAATGCAGTTGGTGTATTACAGGTACCTGCTGTTATTGCAGTTTGGGATGATGGTTATGGCATTTCTGTTCCTAAAAAATACCAAACAACAAAAGGAAGTATTTCTGAAGTATTAAAAGGTTTTGAGCGCACAAAAGATAAACCAGGCATTGTAATTTTCAAAGCTAAAGGTTGGGATTATCCTGAGTTAATAAAAACATTTAAAGAAGGAGTTGAAATTTCTCGTAAAGAACATGTACCAGTTGTATTTCATATTGAAGAAATAACACAACCACAAGGTCACTCAACATCAGGATCGCACGAGAGATATAAATCACCGGAAAGATTAAAATTCGAAGAAGACTTTGATGGTATCAAGAAAATGCGTGAGTGGATTCTAAAAGAAAAAATAGCTGCCGAATCAGAACTGAAAAAAGCTGAAGATGAAGCTGTAGAAGAAGCCAAGCAAGCTAAGAAAAATGCCTGGAAAAAATTCAAAGCACCAGTTAAAGAAGAAAGAGATAAACTGGTTGAATTAATCGATAACAGATCATGTAAATGTAAGCGAGAAGGATATGATAAAGTTGGAACTTTTACTGGAGAATTAAAAAAGATTGTGGATCCTATCCGAAAAGATAATTTTAGTACAGCTAAAAAAATCTTACGCCATGTTTGTACAGACTGTAATATTCGGGAGAAATTACAGAAAGATTTAACTGGTTGGCTGGATCGAAATTATGAAGATAATTATCAGAGGTATAATACAACATTGCATAATGAATCAAAATATTCAGCTTTAAATGTAAAGGAGTTGAAACCTGTTTTCAAAGCAGATTCTCCTGAAGTTGCAGGACGAGAAATTTTAAGAGATAATTGGGATATTTTATTCGATAAGTATCCAAAACTAGTAACTTTTGGTGAAGATGCAGGAAATATTGGTGGAGTAAACCAATCTTACGAAGGATTACAACAAAAGTACGGTGAACTTCGTGTTACCGACACAGGAATTCGCGAACAAACTATTTTAGGTCAAGGTATTGGATTAGCTTTACGCGGATTACGTCCTGTTGCAGAAATACAATATTTTGATTATTTATTGTATGCTTTACAAGGAATGAGTGATGATTTAGCAACAACTCATTACAGAACAGCTGGCGGACAGGTTGCTCCATTAATTATTAGTACTCGCGGACACAGACTGGAAGGCATTTGGCATTCAGGATCACCATTAAGCATGGTAATCAACTCTATTCGTGGTATTTATGTTTGTGTACCCAGAAATATGACTCAAGCTGCCGGATTCTACAATACTTTATTGGAAGGTGAAGATCCAGCTCTTGTTATAGAACCATTAAATGGATATCGATTACGAGAAAAGCGTCCTGAAAATATTGGTGAATTTAAAATTCCTTTAGGAATGCCTGAAATATTAAATGAAGGAAATGATGTTACGCTGGTTACATATGGTTCTTGTGTTCGAATAGCCCAGGATGCAATTGAACAGTTAAAAGAATTCAATATTTCTGTTGAATTAATAGATGTTCAAACTTTATTACCATTCGATAGAACTCACATGATAGCTAAATCAATTAAGAAAACGAATCGAGTTGTATTCTTTGACGAAGATGTTCCGGGTGGAGCCACAGCTTACATGATGCAAAAAGTATTGGAAGATCAAAGTGCTTACTATCATCTTGATTCTGATCCAAGAACTGTAACAGCAAAAGATCATCGACCGGCTTATGCTTCGGATGGTGATTATTTTTCAAACCCAAATGCAGAAGATGTTTTTGAAGCTATTTACTCAATGATGAACGAAGCAGATCCAAAGAAGTATCCGCAATTATACTAAATACAAAACTTCTCATTTTCAAAAGCTGTAATGATTTTCATTGCAGCTTTTCTATTTTATTAAAACCCAAACAAATAATATAAAGTAATTTATAATAAATTTCTTATATTTATAATACAATAAGTTATTTACTATAAAACTTAGATTATGAAGACAAAACTCTTTTCACTTGTATTTTTCTTTTCAACAAACTTTTTATTTGCACAACTTAAAATTGAGACCTTTGATGTCAAACATAAAAATATCTGGGAAATTTTAGAAGATGATCATGGAAACATTTGGTTTCATCCGGGGAATTTACAAGCATATAATGCAGATATTGTAAAATATGATGGAAAAGAATTTCTTGTATCAAAAAAAGTAGGTAAACATAATGCTCTGGTTGTTTATTCAATGAGTAAAGATAAATATAAAAATGTTTGGTTTAGTGGACCAAGTAGTCTTGGTAAATTTGATGGAACCGACACTAGAATCTTTACAAAAAAAGACGGATTACCTTCAAATAATGTTGCTTATGTTTATTCGGCTCAGGATGGTGCTACCTGGATTTCTACAGGTAAAGCTTTCCCAATTAAAACTGGAAATATTGGGAAAATTGTTAATGACGAATACGTACCTGTTACAAACTCACCAATAAAAAATAATGTTTCTTACATTTTTACTGATTCGAAAGGCAATATGTGGTTTGGATGCAGAGGTGAAGGTTTTTATAAATATGATGGCAATGAGTGGACAAATTACACAAATGAAACTACACTTCAATGGATTACATATATAACAGAAGATCAGGAAGGAAATATTTGGCTGGCTGCTCTTGAAGGATATTTCGCAAAATTTGATGGTAATAAATTTAGTGAATATAGATTAGGTGACATTTTTTTAGCAAACACTGGAGGTGGAAGTTGGATTGTGGCATTTTTTAAAGTTGATGCAGGATCCTTACCAAAAATTGTTGTTAATGATAATAATGATGTATGGATATTAATACGGAAAAGGGGGATAATGGTTTATAAAGACAATAAAGTGAAATCTTTGGAAGAAACTTATGGTATGCCCTTTGACTCACCAAAAACAATTCATGATATTATTAAAGATTCAAAAGGCAATATTTGGATATGCAATTATGCAAATGGATATTTAGCTAAACATGACGGACAAAATTGGACTACCTATAATAAAGAAGATGGAATTCCTAAAGGGCCTTATGCATTATTTGAAGATTCAAATGGTAATATCTGGGTTTCCGGCAAATCTCAAATATCAAAAATTACTTTTGATTAACTTTATCATTTATTTAGACATTAATAATTTCATTGCAGTTTTATATTTTTATTTAATTGTCAAGAACTAAAAAAACAAAATGGTATTTAATCTATTTAAGAAGAAACCAAAAAGAAAACAGCTTCAGGATTTAAACGGAACTCCATTATATCCGGGAGATAAAGTTGACTGCCTAAGATATGATATGGGCGAAAGCATCCTGCTTGAAAGTGAAAATGGATATGAGTATGAATCACTTAAAGATGGTCAGAAAGTAAGCTATGCTAAAATGATTGATGCAGCAACATCTTTTCAGAAGGTTCGAAAGCTTGATTAATTGTTTGCAACTCAGTTACACATTTTTACAATTATTACTCTAAATTTGCAGCAATGAAAAAAGTGCTGCAAATAATCAAAAAGCTTATTGGGTATATATTTCTTATTCCAATTTATATCTATAAATATGGGATTTCTCCTTTTACTCCCGCATCATGCAGACACACACCAACCTGTTCGGAATATTTTATTGATGCAGTTAAAAAACATGGCCCTATTAGAGGAAGCTGGATGGGTCTTAACAGATTATCAAAATGTCACCCATGGGGAACACATGGCTATGACCCTGTGCCAACAATTACTTTTAAAAAGTATAAACCTTTCAAAAAAAGACCCAAAAGCAACCGGCTTAAACGATCTTAATTTGAGTATCAAGAATCATATCACTGCTTAATTCTTTCATTCTTGCAGGTATATTTTTTAACAATACATCGATAAATGCATCGATCAATTTTTGTTTTGAAACAAATTTTGCTGTAACTGCACTTACTTCCCGAACAGGCTGTATTCCTTCTATTTCCTTTATCATATCTTCTTTCTCAACAGGTATGGTTAATGTTGCCAACTCGGGAATAAAAGTCATACCACCACGATGCTCAACAATATAGCGAAGAGATTCTATGGAATTACTTTGATATCTAAAATTCTGTTTTTCTGTTACTTTACTTGAAATATTACATAAAGTATTTACCTGATTCTGAAAACAGTTTCCTTCACTTAAATACCACAATTCGTTTAATTCTAAATCAGTCATTTTTACCGATTCAACCTTTATTAACTTGTTTTTATCAGATATAAATAAGAAAAACTTCTCATAAAATAATTTTTCACACACAACTCCCGAAGCTTGCACGGGAGTAGAAATAATTCCTAAATCCAGCGTGCCATTTTTTACTGCATCTATTATATCTTCTGTAATAATTTCAATAATACTTAGTTGTAAATTTGGATATCTTTTATTTAGATCATCAATAAAAATTGGAGTTAAATAGGGTGCAATTGTAGGGATTATTCCAATTTTCAATATTCCATTAATTTCCTCTTCCAGTTCTAAAGCCACATCATAGAGATCATCCATTTGCTTAATAACAGATACTGCTTTTTTTATAAACAGATCTCCTTCTCTGGTAATGCTTAATGGCTTTTGAGTTCTGTTAAACATTTTAAAACCAACTTCATCTTCCAGATTTTTTATCTGTAATGTTAGAGCAGGTTGTGTAACATTCAGTTCTTCAGAAGCTTTCGAAAAGCTTTTAAGCTTTGATATTGCCAATAAATATCTTAACTGATTGATTGTCATTTTGTATAAGTTTTTCTTATAAATATATAAATTTTATTAATACAACATATAATATCTTTGTTTAAGAAATCAAATAAATAACAATTAAAAACAATTAATCATGAAAAAAGAAATATTAAACAAATCGGAAATTGCAAAGAATTTAAATTTATTACTTTCAAATTATCAGATGTATTATCAGAATTTAAGATCTCTACACTGGAATATTAAGGGTAGAATGTTTTTTATGTTACATGAAAAATATGAAGAACTTTATAATGCATCGGCAGAAGTAATTGATGAAATTGCAGAACGTATACTAATGTTAAATGAAACTCCATTACATACTTTTGAAGATTATATTTCAAACTCGACAATTAAAGCTGTAAAAAATGTTCACAATGCAGATGAAAGTATCAAGATTGTTTTACAAAACAGCATGATCCTTTTAGATAATGCGAATAAAGTGAATGATATTGCATCGGAGTCGGGTGATGAAGGTACAGTAGCTTTAATCAGTGAGATCATATCATCGCTTGAAAAGCAGATATGGATGTTAGAATCATCTGTGGAATAATATCCAATTAAACACAACAGCAATAAAAAAGGGCTTTTCAAAAAGCCCTTATATAATTTAATGTTTCAAATTAATAATATTTAGTTTCAGCCATTATTTCCATACAATTTAAATCTTGTGGTGTATTAATATTCATAAATGCTTTTTTGTTTTTTTCAGAGTCATCAAGATTATTATATCTTACATCTAAGTCTTTAATAAAATTCTCAATTGAATATTTATTAACACTTTTTAAAAATACTGCCAGCTGAGGTTCAATGCTCTTATTATAAATTGCATGCAATGGTTCCATAAAGTCCTTAACACGAGGAATGGCAGCATCGCAAGGTGTTTTTTCATAAAATTCAATGTGTTTTTTTATAAGCTCACTTGATAAACAAGGCATATCGCTTGCAAAAACAAATACAGCATCATTATCTGCAACTTTTAAAGCGGCTTGTATTCCTCCAAGGGGTCCTACATTTTTAAACTCATCCGATACCATTTTAAAATGCTGATAACCTTTAAATTCTTCAGGAGTGTTTGTAACGATAATGATATCATCAAATATTTCATGAAGGATTTTTACTGTTCTGGCAATAATACGAACACCACTAATTTGAATATTTGCCTTTACTTTACCATTAAACCTTTTATTAAGTCCACCAGCTAATATGGCTGCTGAAACTTTTTTGTGTTCTTGAAATGGTTCCATAATCCTTAGATTAGTTAAACATTATATACAGTAACTTTTTTGAATGTAAAATGGGAGTTAAAGGTATGCATTAAACCAATTAAAAATACTTACCAGACTTAATGCTTATCAACAAATTGATGAAACACACATTATACTGTTAATATCTTAACAAGAACTTTTGTAATTTAAAATGAATTTAAATAATAACAAACGCAATATACACACTAACTGATTGACTACCTTAAGCTTATAACGATCAAAATTTTATTTTGCTAGCCAAAGTCCTGATATTCTATTAATTAGAGTCCTATATCTTCAGCTATTTCTTTCATTGCTTTTAATGCAATATCAACAAATTCATTTAATGGAATTCCTATTTGTTCACATTCCATAATATTCTCTCGACTCACAGATGCAGCAAAAGCAGTTTGCTTCATTCTTTTAGTTACTGATTTTGTTTTAACATCTTTAATTTTTTTATCAGGATAAACGAGTGCCGTTGCATATATTAGTCCTGTGATAGTTTCTCCAGCAGCCAAAGCATGCTGAAATTCAGTAGTTCTGTCTAAACCAGTTGCTTCTTCATTATGCATTTTTATTGCATCAACAATATCTTCTTCCAAACCTTCATCTCTTAATAACTCTTCGGCAACTAAGCCATGCTTTTTAGGGTCAGCATTTGTAATTTCAGAATCGATATCATGAAGCAAACCAGCGAGTCCCCATTTTTCTTCGTCACGTCCAAGCTTTTTTGCCAGGGCACGCATTACAGCTTCTGAAGAATAACTGTGATAAAGCATTTTCTCATTTCGGATATACTTCTTAAGCAAGTTTTCCGCATCACTTCTACGCATAGTTCAATATTTAGTTTAGGTTCGGGTAATAAATTAGATATTCAAAGATAATTAATGTGAATCAATTCCATGCAACATTAATGTTAAATGTTGCAGAGTTTTTAAAATTTCTTCCATATATTCCTGCACTGCTTTTACACTGCCTGGAAGGGTATATATTAAACTTTCTCCTATTACACCAGCCAGGCCCCTGCTTAAAAGTGCATTTGGCTTTGCAATACCATATTTTAAGCGAATCATCTCCATGATTCCAGGAATTTCTTTATCAAGCATAGGATAAACCGTTTCAACCGTAATATCTCTTGGACCGATTCCTGTACCACCAGTTGTAATGATAATATCATACTTTGCTTTTTCAGCTTTATGAATCTTTTCTTTCAACATATTACTATCATCAGGAATAATTTCCGAATGTATTTCAAAATCTACTTTTAACTTCTTAAAGAAAGAATCCAGCATCTCATTAATTTTCGGCCCACTACGATCTTCATATTCTCCTGAGCTTGCTCTATCACTTAAAGTTATAACTATCGCCTTATAAATTTTCGGTATAAACTCAATCTTATCACCTGCTTTTATTGTTCCTTCTTTTTTTACTCTACAAAAAATCCCAACTCGTGGCATTACATAGTTTCCTAACTCCCGAAACTGATCGTGAAAAGGTTTACCAACCTGAGTCACTTCAAGAATTGCATCTCCAATTTTCAGTAAATCAAACGTTTTAAATTCTATTTCCTGCAATCCTTCAGAAGTAATATTTTCAGCAAATTCACCATATTTAGTTTCGCGAGCTTCTGTTAATTTTCTGAATCTTTCAATATGAGAAACATCCATAATACTAATAGGTCTGCCGGTTCCTGAATGAACATCACCAACAATCCCTTTTGAATTTAATATTAGTTTCTCAACTTCTTTTTTAGGTCCACGTTCAGACGACAAGCTTACTGATAATACTTTTGCTTCTTTCATTTTAATTTTATTCTTGCGATGTATAAATTATTTCATCACCGGGTTTAATTGTTCCTGTTTTTAACACTTTGGCAAAAATGCCTTCTTTTGGCATCACACATTTTCCAACCTGGCTAAAAATTGCACATCCTTCTCCATGGCATTTCTTTCCAATTTGTGTTACTTCTAGCTCAACATCAGCTATTTTTAATCTATCACCCGGTTTCATGGTATAAAGTGTAATCCCTTCGGTGGTTATGTTTTCGGCAAACTCACCAAAGGCCAAATCTCTACCTAAAACCTGTTCAAATTTATCAATACTCTCCTTTGCCAATAAACTTACCTGTCGATGCCAGTCACCTGCGTGCGCATCTTTATCAACTCCTTTTTCAGTAATAACAATTTCGTTAACCGGAGTTTTAATCTCTCCTTTTTTTTCTGAAATATTTACTGAAAGCACTTTAATCTTATCCATACAATTCTCTTAGATTCAACATTTACAAAATTAATAAAATATACGTGTTAAACATTGAATTTTAATATATGTTTAGATACTGAAAAAAAGTACTTTTGTATGTATGAGTAATCAAAATCAATATAAGTTTACTGAGGGAGAAATCCATCGGTTTAAAATAACAGGTTTTACTGAAATTCCTGATACAGATGAATCATTTTATGTTCTTGAAAATAAATTTGGCGGGAAGCATCTATTAAAATCTTTGCACTATAAAAATTATGGCTTATATATTGATCAGGAGTTAAATTGTAAAATTGATAAAATTAACTGTAGCGGGAAAATTTATTTAGAGCCAGAAAATCCCTGGTATAAAGAAGGCGAAGTTTATAATTTTAAATTTGTTAAATTAATAGAGCATATAAATTCTGTTGGCGAAAAGGAAAAAGCAGCTGTTGTAATAGATCAGTCAGGAACAGAAGTTTTATGTTCTATACCAAAGGATTGTAAACTTTCTGAAAACATAAAAAATCTTCGGTGTAGAGTTTTAAGAATAAAGAAAGGAGAGTTATATCTTTCTATTCCGGAGAAATCAAATCGTGAATTATTAATCGGAGAAAAATATTGCTTTGATGTGACCGAAATAAAACCCCTTGAAAACAAAGTTGAACATTACATTCTTAAAGATGATTCTGGGTGTTTATATTCTTTAAAAAAGGATATGTATAAGCATTATGGTTTTGAAATCGGTCAAAACGTTGAATGTACAGTGACAAAATTTAACACCGACGGACATCTTAAAATTGAGCCTGTTCATCCATATTATGAAATTGGTAAAATTTATACTTTTGAATTTATAAAAACAGAAAAAGAACTTACTCCATTAGGAAAAGAAGAATATGTTATAGAAGTAAAAGATATATATGGAGTAGAAACAAAAGTACGATCTGTTGATTTTAATAAAGTACCAGATCCGATTACTGATAAAATCACTTGTAAAGTAGAAGGTATTAGAAAAGGAAAAGCAATATTATCACTTGTCTATTAAATTAATTATCAATAATAAAATATTTCCTGATTTTACTGATAATAACAACATTTTAACTTTTCATCTATTAATAAAGGTATTTCACAAAAAATATTAACAATAGTTACCCGGTTTTAAATTATTATTTTAAATTTGATTTAGAATTAATAAAATTAGAGAAGGAGTAACCCAAAAATCCGAAAGAGAGTAGGGAAAATTTATAATTTATTGCTATGAAAAAAGTTTTATTATTAGTTGTTATTGCATTTGGAATTATATTTAGTGCAAATGCTCAATTTAGAGTTGGTGGTGGTATTGCTGCAGGATCAAATATTTCTATGGATGATGATGGAGATGGAAAATTTGGATTTGGTATCCAGGTAAGAGGTGAATATGATTTTACTGACAAGATCTCTGCTGCTGCCGGTTTTAATTATTATTTTCCAGATGTTCCTGAAGGTTTTGATTTTAAATTAAATGAAATTTTTGCACAGGGACATTACTATTTCTTAGACAATGGTGACATGAAAATTTATGGATTAGCTGGTTTAAGCTATATTATGTGGGATGTGAGTTATGAAATAATGGGATATAGTAGTTCAGCAGATGGTACTGAAACAGGTTTAATTCTTGGTGGAGGTATTAACTATAGTTTAGGTAACATGAGCGCATTTGGCGAATTAAAGTATAACACTATTGAAATAGAAGGTGGTGATGCTATGGGTATAATGATCAACGCTGGTATTTTAATTCCAATTGGTGGATAATTAAAAACCTAAGTTGTTGTTTTAATGGCAACAAACTTAATATAAATTAAAACCAGGGAAGTAATTTCCCTGGTTTTTTTTATTTATTAGCATTTAACTGCTAATTATTTTATCAGCACTATTTCTAATATTATAAATCGGTCTTTGTTTTCTCAACCAATTTAATTTCATCCACATTCATTTCTTTATCCACAGCCTTACACATATCATATACTGTCATTAAAGCAACCGAAACAGCCGTAAGCGCTTCCATTTCAATTCCTGTTTTACCAATACATCGTGCTTCAGAATTTACACGCACACCAGTATCATCAATGGTAGCTTTTACATCCAGCTTTGTAATTTGCAATGGGTGACACAAGGGAATTAACTCGCTGGTTCTTTTCCCACCTTGAATTCCTGCTACTTCAGAAATAGTTAACACATCACCCTTTTTCATTGAGTTTTCCTTAATAAGCTGAATGGTTTCAGGTTTTAATGTAATATGACCTGTGGCTTTAGCAATTCTTTTTTGGTCATCTTTTGAACCTACATCAACCATGTTGGCTTTTCCTTTTTCATCAACGTGACTTAGTTTGCTCATAGTTTCAAGTTTCAAGTTTCAAATTAACCACCAATATTATAGAATTTACCGGTATGATTTACATGTCCGCTTGCAGGTTTATTTTTTATTGCTACATCAATGGCTTTTACTGCTCCCAGTTCTCTTACACTATACTCTAAATCACTAAATAAGCATGGTTTTATCATTCCATTTGCTGTTAAACGAATACGGTTACAATGGGCACAATCGCCACCAGAACCACCTTGAACCACAGAGAAATCTCCGGTTTCAAGATCCATTTCTTTTATATATCGAATCTGTAAATCGTTTTCATTACAATATTTTGCCACTTCAACAGCATGTGGCTCTATACTGCTATTCTGTATTACACAATTAATTTTTATGGGTGTAAGTCCTGCTTTTTTTGCTGCTTCAATACCATCAAATACCTTTTGAATATCTCCAACCCGAGTAATTCTTTTATATTCTTTAGGATCTATTGTATCTAAACTAATATTTACCCTATGTAAACCTGCATTGGCAAGATCGTCGGCATATTTATCAAGAAAAATACCGTTAGTAGTCATTGAAAAATCTTTGATCCCATCAATTTTAGCGATCATGGATACTAAATCAACGATTCCTTTTCGGACTAAAGGCTCCCCACCTGTTAAACGCACTTTATCAATTCCTTTTGCAACAGCTACCTTAGTAAATTCAACTATTTCATCAAAATTTAAAATATCTTCGTGTTTAAGCAATGGTACACCATTTTCAGGCATACAATACACACAACGTAAGTTACATCTATCAGTGATAGAGATTCTTAAATAATTTATCTTTCTATTAAATCTGTCGAACATCAACCAAGTCTCCTTTTTTAATTAATTCTTCTCCAATCTCAAAAGAAATAAATCCATCGGCAGAAGATAAAGCATGAACATGAGCAGAACCATGGTAGTCAACAGAATAAACTTTACCGTCTCTAATAATGATAGGATGAAACGCTTTTCTTTCTGTTGTTTTTCTTTTAAAATCTTCGCCCACAGGTAACTTAATCTGAGTAAGAACTTCGTTACTATGCATCATTTTATTGATTAATGGTTTTACCAATAATTCAAATTGCATAAATGATGATACAGGATTACCTGGAAGACCATAACAATATTTTTTACCTACCACACCAAAAGTTGTTGGTTTTCCTGGTTTTACAGCAATTGAGTCAAACAAGATTTCGACACCCACCTTTTTCATCACATCCGGAACAAAATCATAAGATCCCATAGAGACACCGCCTGTTAAAAGAACAACATCATTTTCGGCAATTGCTTTGCTTAATTTATCGAAAGTATCTTCGGGAGTATCATCGGCAATACCAATATAGTTCGGCAAAGCCCCCGCCGCAAGGACTTGTGCAATTAACTGATAAGCATTACTATTTCTTATCTGTGAAACTGAAGGCTTATTTTCGGGTTCAACCAGTTCGTCACCGGTACTAATTATTCCAACTTTAGGTTGTTTCCCAACCAATACATTTGTATAACCAACCGATGCAAAAACAGCTATATGTTCAGGTCTTATTTTTATCCCTTTTTTTAGTACTGTCTGACCTAACTTTACATCTTCACCTTGATAACTAATATTATCTTTGCCAACTTCTTTGACAACATTTACATACTTACCATCAATTTCTTCAGATGATTCAACCTTTACAACAAAATCAGCACCTTTGGGTATTGGTGCTCCAGTCATTATTTTTGCGCACTGATTTGGTCCAATTTCTTTTTCAGGAGTTTTTCCTGCAGGTATAATTTCAATTATTTCGAGCTTACTATTAATATCTTGTTTTCTGCAAGCATAACCATCCATGGCAGATTTATCGAAAGGAGGCATTTCTATATCAGATATCACATCTTCGGCTAAAACCCTACCTAAAGCGTTTGTAAAATAAATCTTTTCTGTTTCTGTTTGAATTGCTCTTTCTAATACAATTTGATATGCTTCTTCGAATTTAATCATCTGTTCAGTTTTGAGCAAAAATAATATTTATACTGCAAAATATATCTATTAATATGTTAATGTTTCAATATTTATAAATTCAGAGCCTATATGTGTCATCCTGAACCTGTCGAAGGATTAAAAGTAAACACACTTCGACAAGCTCAGTGTGACAGACTATCTTTTTTAGGCTCTATGTAATTCTTAAAGTATTTATCTACAATCTCTTTTATCTGATCTACTTTTTCATTTTTGGGTAAGGCAGCAAATATTTTTTCTAAATATTTCTTTTGGCAAACCCTATTAATTGAGTAATTAAAGTTTAAATCAAAAATCCATGCAATCTGCAATAATTTAAAATCATTTAAAGTCTTCATAGATTCCTTTAATACAATCTGTTTATTTATGATTGCATGCAATACTTCATCGCTTATTTCTTTATTATCCGGTAATTCTAATTCAAGAGTTTTATTGTCTCCATTTTTCTGCTCTTTCACCATATAATATTCGGTAATTAACCGCCATATATCCAGTTTATCGGCATCACGAATTAATTTAGAAAAGAAAATAACTCTGTCATTTTTATCAGGAATAATATCGGCCCTGCTATGATTAATAATTGCTTTATAAATAATTTCTCTTTCTTCTTCTGATAAGTCTTTTAATACCTTATTTTCTTTAAGCACTTCAACACCTAGTTCTGAATGATTTTGTGATCTTGAATCAGAAAAGGTTTTATATTTTACGTATTGTTTAAATCTTCCAACATCGTGAAACAGTCCAATTGTTTCTGCTAATAAATTATCACATGTATTTAATTTAAGATTATTGGCTATACCAACAATTTCTAAACTTACTTTTTTGCTATGATCAGCTTTTATTTGGATATTTTCTTCCAAATCAGGATGATTTAATACGAATTTATCAATATAGTTGTCAAACCATTTTTTATATGAATCAACTAGTTCTCTTGAAATCATATTTAGTTCTTTTTAAATGAAAACAGTAAGTTTTATTTTTTGTTACAAAGTTGACTAAAAACGTTTAAAAAATAAAGGAGTTGTCCGAAAATTAAATAAACTGTTATTACTCATTTCATTCGTGAGGAAAGTTCTCTTGAAAAAGGGAATCTCTTAATAAATTGGATAACAACAAACATTAAGATCTCCAATCAAGTTGGAGATGACATAATCAGACTTTTTGGACAATTTTTACTTTATTATTTCTTAAAATATTAAAATTTATACGCTAACTCAACCAGGATAAATCTTCCGGGTGATAATCTTTGTTTTTTATCAACATATACTTTGTCAAAAATGTTCTGAATATCTAAAGCAAAGAAAAAGTTATTCTTTATTGTTTTTGAAAATCTGACATCAGCAGTTAAATAATCATCAATTTTAATAACATTTTGCTCTTCGGCATATTCTTCTCCAATGTAATTTGCTACGAATGTTGTATTCACATATTTATTTCTCCAGAATACTCCGGCAAAAGCCTGATGCCAGGGAATTTCTATCAATTGTTTTCCTGTTAAATCCGTTCCGTCGTATTTTTCCAGATCGTATTCTTTAATAATTGAACTATTATAAGTATAATTTGCTTTAAAAGTTAAATTTTTTGTAAAATCATATTGAAAAAAGAATTCAGCTCCAAGTATTTGCACCTGGGCAATATTTTCTCTCATGTACACAGTTTGACCATCCACTTCATCACCAGTTTCAACAAAATATTGGAAATCTTTGCCAATTGACCAGTAGCCGGCAGTTTTAAATTGTGCATTTTTAAATGGAGTTGTGTTAAAACCAAGTTCATAATTTGTTAATGTCTGCGGTTGCAGATTAGGGTTAGCTTGTTTAAATCCTTTGCTAATTTTTCGTGATGAAATCATGTCGTCCAACTTTGCAGGCATAAAACCTGATGATGCAGAAACATATGATTTGATTTCCGGAATTACTTCATACTGAATGGCTAGTTTAGGACTTACTGCAATCCAATCAGAATTTCCATAATATTCTGTAAATGTTTCTTCGAATCCTGTATTTGCTGTTGGCTCGCCAACATGGATAAAACCATCATAAAAACGAGCAAAATCAAATCTTAAACCAGCAATAATTTTAAGCTTATCATTGAACAGCCTTTGTTCGTCTTGAAAAAAAGCTGCATAAGATTGTACTTTCCCCACTCGGTTAATAGTATCTGTTGATGTTAGATATACATCAGAAGCATCCATTAAACCTTGCTTTATATCAAACCCAAAGGTTAACCAGTTATTTTCTTTTATCTTACGTGTAGCGCTAGCCCACACCCCAATGTCCTGAGAGATCTGATCTTTATAATCCATTTTATAGTTGCCATCCGTATTTATCTTTTCGGCAAACTGATAATAGTTTTCGTGCTGTAAGTAGGCATCTGCTTCAAGTTTAAATTTACCCAATTCGCCCTTATATTTTGTACGCACAAAATGTGTTGTATATTTTACATAACCACCATCTTCCTTATATACTCTTATACCATCTCCCCTTTTATCATCATAATAACTATATTCTACTTCAATTTTGTTTTTGTCATTAAATTCATAACCTAAAGTTGCTCCTACCTGTTTCTCTTTTAAATAAACTTCAACATCCGTTGAATCCCTTGTCTTTTTTGGTTCTATTACATAGCCATCACCTTGACGATAAAAACCCTTTAATGCCCAGTAAAACTTTCCCTTATTTACTATTTGATTTCCTTCGACATTAAATTTACCACCTAAAGTTTGATAACTACCACCAAATGTCCTAAGATCTCCGGAAAATATTTTATCTGATTTTTTAGTGATTATATTGATAACTCCACCCATGGCATTATTACCATAGAGGGCCGAACTTGGACCTTTTATAACTTCAATGCGTTCTATTTGATCAGGTGAAATCATATGCCAGTTTATTGATCCACCTGCAGTTTTATTTAATGGAACACCATTATACAATATTAAAATGCCCTGAGCAGCATCTAAACCACGCATGGTAACCGAAGCATTTTTTGAGAAAATCCCCCAACTCCGATTAACATTTACATTTGCTATCGATTGTAGAATATTATCTGTATTGCTAATTGGAAATTCTTCGATTTCGTCTTTTTCAATTACTTCATTTTGACCTGGCAGATCTTCAATTTTTCGCTCAGTTCGTGTAGCTGTGATAATTATTTTTTCCATTGGAACAATAGAAGGAATCATTTCTATTTTCAAATCAATATCTTTATTATCCACTTTTACTTTAATCATTTGATCTCTAAAGCCAACAAAAGAAATCCTGATATTATATTCTCCTTCAGGAATATTCTCAAATATAAATGCTCCCTTATCATTAGTGGAAATTCCTTTTTTAAGTTCTTCCAGAATGATATTTGCTCCACTTAAAGGTTTCAGATTTTCATTATCAACAACAATACCACTTATCACATTTTGCCCAATTGCACTAAAAGAAGCAATTATAAAAGCTATAAAAGAAAAGATAATTTTTTTGTAAAACATGTAGCTTATTGTTTTTGAACTTTAATATCAATTATTATATCTCCGCTCGTTGTTCCTGAAGTGCTGACAACTTTAAACATTCCTGTTCTGTTATCCTCCAGAACAAAAATGTATATGTCTCCGGATTCTAAAAATTTAGTTTTCCGTCCACCATTTGGATAATAAAAAGTATTGGCAATTAAAATGCTATCATTCTGAGCATTATCAAATTCAACAGAACTTATATCTGGCTGGCTTCTACTAAATCTGGTAGTATTGCGTACTTGCCAATCAAGCAGTGCATACTCACCGGTAAATATCACATCTTCAATATTTGCTCCAGGTGAAGCGACAATACTTTCTTCAAGTTTATCGGTATAATTATCATAATAATATACTAAGTTTATTAATTCCTGATTATTATATCCTTCTTCTAATGTATAAACATTTCCTGTTGATAATGAGAAGAAACCACCAACTGAAGAATTGTTTTGCGCTCCTAATTGAACATTTAAGTATTCATCAATTTCTCCGTAATCAATAACAGTATCTTTTTTGAAAACATCTAAATAAATGCTTGAATAATTTCCTGTTTCATCACCAATAGTAAATTCCCAGGATTCTTTTTCTTCAGATCCTTTTGTTAATACAAAATCCCAGCTATATTCATTTGTATAAATACCTAAAGGTGGATCTATGAACAAATCTCCATTCTTTTTAGCATAAAATTTGGTTAATTTATCTGTACCATTGTATTTTGCATTAATTCCAACCTTTATCGTTTTTAATTGGGCAATCGTCGTATCCAAATAGGTATATCCATTATCGGTAATAAACTCTATAGTTGGATTTCCGTTGTGTTCTTCTTCACTTTTATCACATGAAATTAAGCTTATCAAGATTAAAAGTTGAAAAGCTATAATAAATTTTAAAATAATATTTCGAACTGTTAATTTTTTCATATCGCAATCTATATTTTTACAATTAAAGAATGTGATTTCTTTTTTACTTATTTCTTAATCTTTTAATTGAATAGATGAATCCTGCCCCCAGTAATGCTCCTGCAACACCAAAAGCAAAATGAGAAAGGATTGGAATTACAAATCCATTTTTAATAAAAGAATGGTCAATAATACCTGAGAACAAATATATTCCCAATCGGCTAACTGGAATTATCATATATGCTAGTCCACCAATTAAAGAAAGAATTGCCAATCTATTTACAGGGTTTTTAAACACAAAATATAATATATCTAATACTCCGCCCATTATTAAATAAATAACTGGTAAAAAAGGATCTTTAATACCAACGAATGGAACAAACATGAAACTTGTAGCTCCTATCATAGCAATAACTGAAGCAAAAGGTAATTTTGAAATTCTACGGGCAATCATTAATAAGGCCATAAATTCCAAACCATGTCTGCCAGGTATTCCTAAAGGGATACGTAAATATGATCTTAAAACAATCGCACTAATTCCTAATGTTATAAGCATTAAAATCTCTATAACAACAGAGATTGTATTAGTCTGATACGTTTTTGATATAGTCTTTTGAGACAGATTTCCATTCATAATTTTCATTATTACCTTGTTCAACAATTACTGTATTTTTATTATTAATTATTGGCGGACGCAACCACTCTCCAACTTCAATCCTATCATTATCGCTAACAGGATTTCCTTCTTTTGTTACTATCGCCTGAATATTTATTATTTTTTTTAATTCACCAGTTTTATATACACCTTTTAAATCGCGAAGCTCAGTTCCTTTTAACCATATATTTCTGCCATCGTTTCCCCCTTTTCTTAAACCAACTCCCGCAAGAGACCCAATTACTCCTATTTTTTCACCGGTATAACCTTCCAGAAAAATTCCATGATTTTCAGCTAATTTATAAGCATCCGATTTATAAAGAACTTCCTTTTTTGCTCTGTTACCCCAATCTATAATTTTTTCGCTAATTTGATTTTCACTAGCAAAACACAAACCGGCATCAGAGCCAATTTCAGCAACATTTTTTAAATAATCAACACATAGCAACCTTAAATCATCAGGTTTTTTTGTGTCAACCACTAAACATGCTGAGCTATTTTGAGATGTATAAGCTATTTTATCGTTTACATATAACTGATGTCGTGAAATGGATTGAACATCTCCCAGTTTCTTTTCGGTAATTAGCTTACCTAATTGCCTTGATTTAAAACCTGTTCCTCTTGAATCTTTGTTATCTGTATCGTCTAATCCAATAAAATAGATCATCTACTTATTCACTTTATTAAAGAACTTTTTAGTTATCTGATAAATTGCATCATCAAACTCAACCAATAATTCCTTATAGGCTTCAATTAATTCTTTTCCCTGAGTTGTTAATGTCGAATTTCCTCCGTGTTGCCCACCACGATGCTTGTCTGTTAAGCAAAAACCTAATTTTTCTTCGGCATCACGAATCATTCCCCAAGCTTTTCGATAACTAATCCCCATTTTATCTGCAGCAGCCTTAAGCGAACCTAACTGATCAATATAATCAATCAGTTCAAATTTTCCATTTCCTAAGATACTCTCTCCATCAGAATGCTCTAACCACACTTTAAACTTCAGGAAAATATCATAATATCTCGAACCTTTAGGACCTGCCATTTCAATAATTATTACTATATGTAAATACTTACATAACGACTACAAATTAAATAATTACAAGCAAGCTTTAAAAACTTACTTGCAATTATTTTACTTAGTAGAATATAATTTAGATTTCTTCTAAGAAATAAGTTTAATCTCTGCTTAGATTTTTTATTTATAAAGGCAACGATATGAAGTGTCACAAGAAACTTTTACCTTGAATTTTACGTCTTTTTCAACTCTGAAAGTTTCAAACTCTTTATAATCTTTCCATTCGGTTTCTCCTGGCTGTTGAACTGACATTACACCTGAAGTAACTGTCATAAATTCAATTGTTGCTGTTCCGAATTCATATTCACCAGCAGCCATAACGCCAATAGTAGCAGGTCCTTCTGATGTTTCAAAGGCAATTGATTTTACTTTTCCGTCGAAATATTCGTTTGTTTTAAACATAGCTTTAAATTTTTTGTTATGTAGTTACAAAAATAGAGTTTTTTACAAGATTCTAAATATGATAAAAATCTTGTTTTATTTTTGTTCGTTATGTATATATTTGCATATCGCTTTTTAAATAATTTTTTAATAGTAAAAATAAATATTACAATGCAAAAGAATTTATATTTTGCTCCTCCGGCTAAAAATGAACCAGTTTTAACATATAAGAAAGGATCGTCGGAACGAGAAAAATTAGTTAAGGAACTAGAGTGGTGCCGTTCAAATGTTATTGATATTCCAATGATTATTGATGGCAAAGAAGTGCGCACTGGAAATACAAAACAAATATCTCCCCCACATGATCATCAGCACATATTAGGGCATTATCATCGTGGAGATGAAACACATGTAAAAGATGCAATTGATGCTGCCTTAAAAGCGAGAAAGAAATGGGCAGCTATGTCTTGGAAACAACGTGCATCCATCTTTTTAAGGGCTGCAGGAATGATTTCAGGTCCTTACAGAGCGCGAATTAACGCAGCAACTATGCTAGGACAATCTAAATCTGTTCACCAGGCCGAAATTGATTCTGCTTGTGAATTAGCAGACTTCCTGAGATTTAATGTTCAGTATATGACTGAAATTTATAATGATCAGCCGGATTCTGATGAGTTGAGATGGAACCGAATTGAGCAACGTGGATTGGAAGGATTCGTATTTGCATTAACTCCTTTTAACTTTACAGCAATTGCTGGGAATTTACCTTCAGCACCTGCTATGATGGGAAATACTGTTGTATGGAAAGCATCCAATACTCAGATTTATGCTGCTCGTGTTATTATGGAAATATTTATGGAAGCAGGCTTACCTGATGGAGTAATAAATTTAGTTTATGTTTCAGGTCCGGCTGCTGGAAAAGTGATTTTTTCTCATCCTGATTTTGCAGGAATACATTTCACAGGATCAACTGCTGTATTTCAAAATATATGGAAAGAGATCGGAAATAACATTTCAAAGTACAAAACATACCCAAGAGTAGTAGGTGAAACAGGTGGTAAAAACTTTGTTTTAATGCACGAATCGGCTAATCCAACCCAAGTTGCAACAGCAATTACACGCGGTGCTTTTGAATATCAAGGACAAAAATGCTCAGCTGTTTCTCGTGCTTATATTCCTGATAACAAATGGGATGAAGTACTTAAAGAAATCAGGTGTGACATGGAAACTATGAAAATGGGTCCTGTCGAAGATTTCACAAATTTCGTGAATGCAGTTATCGACGAAGCTTCATTCGATAAACTTTCCGGATTTATTGATCGTGCAAAAGAAGATAAAGATGTAGAAATAATACACGGTGGAAACTATGATAAATCAAAGGGCTATTTTATTGAGCCAACCATAATTCTTACAAAAGACCCACATTATGTCACAATGGAAGAAGAATTATTTGGTCCTGTATTAACCATTTATGTTTACGATCATACAAAATTTGAAGAAACAGTTAAATTAGTTGACAGCACGTCTATTTATGCTTTGACTGGGTCGATATTCTCTAGAGATCGCTATATTGTGGAATATGCCATGAAAGAATTAGAGCATGCTGCTGGTAATTTCTACATTAATGATAAACCAACTGGTGCCGTTGTTAACCAACAGCCTTTTGGGGGCTCACGTGGATCGGGAACAAACGACAAAGCGGGTTCGAAACTTAATTTACTACGTTGGGTAACACCAAGAACGATAAAAGAATGTTTCTTACCACCAGAAAGTTATAAATATCCATTTATGGAAGAATAAATTAACACAAATGTCATTCCCGTGCATCCCGATAACTATTGGGATGTACGGAATACAATTAATAATTTTCAGAATAAAAAATCAAAAATGACGACTACAGAATTTAACATTAAAGAACTATTACAAAGATTAGGAATAAAAGATATAAACTCAGGTGTTACAACAGGTACCGAATGGTTTGATGTTGATGGTGCTGTTACTAGCTCAGAATCGCCCATTGACGGTAAAGAAATTGCAAAAGTAAAAAATGCTACCATCGAAGATTATGAGAAAGTAATTACCAAAGCACAAGAAGCATTTAAAGTTTGGAGAGAAATACCCGCTCCAAAACGTGGCGAGATTGTTCGCCAAATGGGAATAGCTCTTCGTGAATCAAAAGAAGATCTTGGTAAACTTGTTACACTGGAAATGGGTAAAATATACCAGGAAGGTTTAGGTGAAGTACAAGAAATGATTGACATATGTGATTTTGCTGTTGGACAATCAAGACTTTTAAATGGTTTTACGATGCATTCTGAAAGAAAAAACCACAGAATGTACGATCAATATCACCCAGTTGGTTTGGTTGGATTAATAACATCTTTCAACTTTCCAGTTGCAGTTTGGGCATGGAATTCAATGCTTGCTGCCATTGCCGGTGATGTTGTAATTTGGAAACCAAGTTCTAAAACTCCACTTTCTGCCATAGCAACAATGAATATTATTCAAAAAGTTTTAAAAGACAATCATGTTCCTGAGGGAGTTTTCAATTTAATTATTGCAAAATCATCTGTATTGGGAGATAATTTTTTGGAAGATAAACGTATTCCATTATTTTCAGTTACCGGATCAACAGCTGTTGGTAAAAGAGTTGGAAAAATTGTTGGAGCTCGCTTAGGTAAAACCATTTTAGAACTAGGTGGTAATAATGCAGTCATTGTTTCTGATTCTGCTGATTTAGACATGGCAATCCCTTCAATCGTTTTTGGTTCGGTTGGAACTGCTGGTCAGCGTTGTACTTCGACACGCCGTGTTATAGTTCACGAAAAAATTTATGACAAAGTAAAAGATCGTTTGATACATGCATACAAGCAGATCGTTTGTAAGATTGGTAATCCTTTGGATAAAAACACTTTAGTAGGTCCACTTATTGACCAACATTCGGTGAATGCATTTACACATGCAGTTGAAGAAGTACAAAAAGAAGGCGGGAAAATACTATTCGGCGGAAATGTATTAGAAAGTGAAAAATATGGATCTGGTAATTATGTAATACCTGCTATTGCAGAAGCTGAAAATCATTATAATATTGTACAAGAGGAGACCTTTGCCCCAATTGTTTATTTGATTAAATATAGAATTTTCGATGAAGCAATTAACCTAAATAATGGTGTTCCACAAGGCTTATCATCATCTTTGTTTACTTTGAATATGCGAGAAAGCGAGCAATTTTTAAGTGAAGTTGGATCTGACTGTGGTATTGCTAATGTAAATAGTGGTACATCTGGGGCTGAAATTGGAGGTGCATTTGGTGGTGAAAAAGACACAGGTGGTGGTCGCGAATCAGGTTCTGATTCCTGGAAAGCATATATGAGACGACAAACCAATACGATAAATTATGGTGAAGAATTGCCTTTAGCACAAGGAATTAAGTTTGCCTTTTAATAAATAAAATATTTTCTTTTAGTTTAGTTAACATGCTATTTATATGCATGCAAAGGTCTTAACATGGTTAAGGCCTTTTTGATTTTTTGATTATTATTATTAATTTCATATTTCTTATTCACAAATCTGTTTAGAATTATTATTTGCTTCGAGATTGAGTTTATTATTAATCAATCAACTATTAACAATGGCAAACAAGGTAAAAATTGATCCACATGATGCAAAGATTTATGTAATATCATACAATACTTTGCGAAAAGCAGTCGGAATACTTGGTATAGCATTACCTTTTATATTGGTAATTGGCACAACTATTTTCGACAAGCAATTTCATATTTTAAATTCTATCAGCAGTTATGGGCATACCAGAATGGGTAATGGTTTTGTGGGTATAATGTGTGCGGTTGCACTATTCCTATTCTCATATTTAGGACATGATACAACAGATAATTTAGTGGGGCATTTAGCTGCTATTTTTGCATGTGGAGTAGCATTTTTCCCCAATAATGTTGCGAACCCCTGGACAACAATTAATATTTTACACTTAACATGTGCTTTTTTATTTTTTGTTATGCTAATAATATTTTCCTTAGTTCTTTTTACCAAAACTGATCAGGAAGTGATGTCAAAACAAAAGAAAAACCGAAACAGAGTATATAAAATCTGTGGTTACAGCATGATTGTTTTTATTGCACTCATCGTTCTTTACAAAGCATGGCTTATTGATATTTTTCCTGAAAAAGGATTATTTCAACCCGTATTCTGGTTAGAGTCCTTCTCTTTATTTGCGTTTGGTATTTCATGGATAACTAAAGGACAGGTAATTTATAAAGATTAATATATCAGATAAATATAATATATAAACATAGCAATATATATGTAATCGAACAGTCAGAAAAAGTAATTGGATATGCAGGAAATCAGGGTAATTTAATCTCTTTCTTATTTGTTGATCCGGATCATTATGGCAACGGTATAGGAACTATATTACTAAAACATATTTTACCAATTATTGGGGATAAAGCCTGGTTGTTTGTTGCCAAAACAAATATTAAAGCAATTAACTTATATAAAAAATTCAAATTCAGCATTGTGGAAGAATTCACAGGCAAGTATAATGGTAAAGTTGAAGTTTCCGTTTTACAATTAGCATTAAACCCAAATCTTAAAGGCTGGGAATAATTTTCACATTTTTGTGAATCATTTTTATCACTTGTAAATAGCTGAATTACTAACATTTATTTGCTTGGAAAAATTTAAATATTAATTTTGCCCATGCTTGTAATTCACTTTAAATTATTAATCGTATGCGAAAAATCCTACTATTATTAGTAAGTATCTTATTTACTAACATTTTATTGGCTCAATCTCCTAATCTAATAAAATATCAGGCTGTTATAAGAAATGGTGAAGGAGAAATCATTTCAAATCAAAATATTACTGCAGTAATAAACATCATTAAAGATAATCCGAATGGAGATATTATTTTTTCTGAAACACACTCTGTTTCCACGAATAAATTTGGATTAATTAATCTACAAATCGGAAGCATCAACTTAATTGGTTTTGAAAGTATAGATTGGTCAATCACAAATTATTATATTGAAATAATTATTAATGGAAACTCACTAGGTGTTAGTCAATTACTAAGCGTACCTTATGCATTATATGCAAACAAAGCACAAAGTGTTGAAGATTATTCGGAAACGGACCCTGAATTTAATGCTTCTGTTGCTAAAAAAATAAGTATTGAAGATACTAGCTATTGGAATAACAAAAGTGATTTTTCAGGAAACTACAGTGATTTAACAAATAAACCTGTAATTAATGATATCCAAAGGTTAGAAGAAAATGAAATTTTAGCCTTAACTCCCACTGCTGGCCAGATGGTTTATAATTTGACTAATAATATTATGCTATTATATAATGGCACAAACTGGCAGGAAGTTCCAATTAATTGCTGGCCTCAACCAACAGCAGCTAATGCCGGTGAAAATCAGAACTTCAGAGACAATACTATTGAAACTGTTCTGGATGCAAATACTCCAGTAACAAATCATGGAACAGGAACATGGAGTATTATAATTGGAGAAAATGGAATTATCAGTGACATTAACGATCCAAAAAGTAATTTTACCGGAGATCCTTGTGAAGGATATGTTTTAAACTGGGAAATTGAAACAAGTTGTGGAATTAGTGTTGATTCCGTTCGAATTATGTTTTCCCACACACCCACTAGTGCTGATGCAGGAGACGATTATTACATAACAAATAGTGAGACTTCGGCAAGTTTAAATGCTAATACTCCGATTGAAGGTACTGGAACATGGTCTGTTATAGAAGGTAAAGGTGGAAGTTTTACTGACATAAATAATCCACAAACAACTTTTAGTGGGAATGGATGTACTGAATACAAATTAGAGTGGCTAACTAACACTGTGTGTTCATATAGTAGTGATACTGTTATTGTAACATTTAATCATACGGCCTCAGAATCTGATGCTGGAGAAGATCAATACATTACAAACAATACAATAACTGCAACATTGGCTGCTAATAATCCTGCACAAGGAATTGGCGAGTGGAGAATTATTAGTGGTGATGGCGGATCAATAACTAACATTAACGACCCAGCATCTTCTTTTTCAGGTGCAAGTTGTTCAGAATATGAACTGGTATGGGAAATTGCAACAGATTGCGAATCAAGTACCGATACTGTTTTAATTTCATTTATGAATACACCATCAGTTGCTAGTGCCGGAGATAATCAAACTATTAGTGATGGTGCTTTAACAATTACCTTAAATGGTAATACACCAAGCAATGGAACTGGCGAGTGGACTATTTTAAGCGGTAGTGGCGGATCAATTGCTGAACCAACAAATCCAAATACTGAATTTACAGGAGTTTTATATGAACAATATACATTACAATGGGAAATATCTACTGAATGTTTAAGTAACGCTGATGAAATGATCATAACAACATTAATTTCAGATATTGAAGGGAATACATACAATACCGTTCAAATTGGAACGCAATTGTGGATGGCAGAGAACTTAAGAGCCACTAAATTTTCAAACGGTGACACAATTGCACTTGGTGATACACAAGATAAATGGATGGATCTGAATTCTCCAGGTTACGATGTATACTGTTATTATGACAATGATGTAAACAATGCAGAAACATATGGATGCCTGTATAACTGGCATGTTGGATATGATAGTAGAAATGCATGTCCTACAGGATGGCATGTTCCTTCCGAAGAAGATTGGCAAACACTTGAAATATATTTAGGTATTTCTCCTGAAGAAGTTGGAGATTATGGTTCAAGAGGATCTTGGGATGCAGGAGGTAAATTAAAAGAAGTAGGAACAACACATTGGAAAGAACCTAATGTTTTTGCTACTGATCAATATGGCTTTAAAGCTTTACCAGCAGGACAAAGAGCGGTTTGGGGTTTAGATATGTTTATTACTGAATTATCATCCTGGTGGTCAAGTACTTTTGTCGACAGTCATACGTTTTATATGCGAGAAATAAATTACGAGTCAGGTGAAATTAATCGAGTAAACAGAGAAAGAATGACTGGGGGTAGTATAAGATGTGTTAAAGATTAGAAAAATATAAAAAGGGAGCTTAAGCTCCCTTTTACCTAAATTTACACAAAAGGAAACTCTATTTCTTTTCTTCCTTTTTCTCTTCTGATTTCTTTTCTTCAGTTTTTTTATCACAAGCTTTTTTTGTTTCTGCTTTTTTCTCACATGCATTTGGACAAGCTTTTGATTTTTCTGTTGTACACTTTTTCGTGGTTGCGCATTTTTCAGTTTTTGCTTTTGTTTCTGTTGTCTTTTTCTGTGGATCCTGAGCATTAACCGCAACTGTAACCATAACTAAAAAAACTACTCCTGATAATACTGCTAAAAACTTTTTCATGATAATGTTATTTTTGTTAATATTAATTCCTAAAACAAATTTATCTACTAATTCAGCTAAAATAGGTTATTTAGAAGTTAATTCGTGTTAACACGATGTTAAAAAAAGACTAAAAGATCTTTTTTATAATTAAATTTGGAACATGAAAAATAATAAGTTACAGTTAGTTCTAATAACAATAACATTCTTAAGCTTACTTGCCTTAATTGCTATTCAGATTTTTTGGATAGTAAAAGCAGCAAATATTCAAGAAAAGCAATTTAACCATAGCGTAAAACTTGCTATGGCAATGATCGTTGATGATTTAGCTAATAATGAATCTATCTGTAACGAAGTAGCTAATTGCATTGGGAAAGGTGGTACAACTTCTTGTTCTAAATCAATGTTTAACCAGATTGAATGGAGTAAAGTAGATTCAATAGTTAGGAATTCTCTTGAAATATATAATATTAACACCAGCTATGAATTTGATATTGTGGATACTCGAAAAGATTCAGATTATAATACATGTAAAAAAACGTATTTTTCTCAAAATCTTGAAAATGTATTGTTAATGAGTGCAATTGAACTTAAAATTCGCTTCCCCAAAAAAAGTGAATTTATTGCCGCGCAAATAGGTTTAATCTTTATAAGCTCAATTTTGCTAATCATATTAATTAGCTCTTCTTTTCTTATCATCTTAAAATATTATAAACGAGAAAAAAGATTATATAAAAGTACTCGCGATTTTATCAATAACATAACTCATGAATTTAAAACTCCAATAACAAATATTGCACTGGCAAACAGTATGATTTCCAAAAATGAGATGATTGGCAAGGATGATAAAATCAAAAAATACTCTGAGATAATAAAACAAGAGCATAAGAAATTACGAAACCGGGTTGAAGGACTCTTAGAAATTGCTCGTTTAGAAAATGGACATAGTGTTGCTTGCGAAACTATTAATATTTGTAACTTAATACAATGCACTGTTGATTCATACCAGGTTCAACTGCAGGAACTTAACGGATCGATTGATTATAAAAAAGAATCTGATGTATGTACAATAAATGCAGATAAAGAGCATTTTCAGGTTGTAATTTCCAATTTGATTGATAATGCAATAAAATATTGTACCAAAACTCCTAAAATCAAGATAAGAACATTTAACAAAAACGACCAGATATTTGTTGAAATAGAAGATAATGGAATTGGCATCAAGGCTGAACACTTAAATCAGATATTTGAAAAGTACTATAGAGTTCCTACAGGAGATGTGCATAATGTAAAAGGATTTGGAATCGGACTCTCAACAGTAAAAACAATTGTTGAATCGTTTAACGGAAAAATTGAAGTAAAAAGCAAACCGGAAAAAGGAACTCGCTTTACAATTCAGTTACCTTTTTGTAAAGAATAATAAGATGCAAGATGAGTTAGCTAAAATATTATTGGTTGAAGATGATGTGAACTTAGGATTCCTGTTGTTGGAATTTTTAGAATCGAATGATTTTTATGTAAAATTATATCGTGACGGGATATCTGGTTTAAACGGTTTTAACTCATCAAAATTTGATTTTTGCATTTTTGACGTAATGCTGCCGGAATTAGATGGTTTTAGCCTTGCAGAAAAAATCAGAGAAACTGATAAAACAGTTCCAATCATATTTTTAACTGCCCGATCTATGAAAGAAGATAAAATAAGGGGTTTTAAGATTGGCATTGACGATTATGTAACAAAACCATTCGACGAAGAAGAGCTTTTGTTCAGAATACAATCCATTTTAAAAAGAGTTAGAAATAATATACCGCAAGAAGAAAATGAACTACTTAAGATTGGGAAATATACATTTGATGTAAATAATATGATACTCAGTGTAGGAAATCAAAATAAAAGATTGACATCAAAAGAAACAAAAATTCTTACTTTATTAGCTCGAAACCAAAATAATATAATATCGCGCGATGAGTTGATGCAGGAAGTTTGGGGCGAAAAGGATTATTTCATAGGTAGAAGTCTCGATGTATTTATTTCAAAGTTACGCCGCCATTTAAACGAAGATCCACAAATTAAAATAGAAACGATACCTACTGTTGGGGTAATATTAAAAATATTAGAATAAAATCATTCAATTATTTTATTATTCCAAATAGCGTATTATTTTTGTAGGCGATATGTATAATTTTACATATCAGAATTATTACCAAAACAAATCAACTTAATCATGAAAAAACTTATTTACTTATTGCTATTTGTATTTATCGCTGGTTCAGTATTTGTATCATGTAACGACGAAGACGATAACATACCAGAGGTTGAATCTCCTTTCAAAACATTTACATTAGGAGCACAGGACAATTCTAATGATGGATTTTATTCAACAACTGATAATAAAACTTACAATATGGCAGAAGCATATACTAATCGTGCCAATATTGACCTTTTATGTTACTATGACACAAAAAACTTTACAACAATTGCATCTCCAGGAGCTGAAAATCTGGAAACGTTATACACTGGTGAAAATGTTCCTGGAACATGGGATATTGCAGACACTACACTTTTCTGTGAAGTAGACAATTCTATTTTTACTGTAGAAATGTTTAATAACGTGATAGAAGATCGAAGTGGAATTGACACTTTATTTGATGAATTAGCATCAAAGAAAAGAGCAAAAAATTTAGCAGTTGATAAAATCTTTGTTTTTCAAACTGAAGATGGAAAGTATGGTTTATTTAAAGTAAATGAAGTTGAAGCAGAAACTACTGGTTATGCTAATATTACTTTAATTATGAAAGAAGACTAATTTAATTTATATCCATAAATAAAAATACTTGCCAAAAATTGGCAAGTATTTTTTGTCATTTCTATTCAGCTTTTATATCTATGCAAGTAGATCGAATATATTTCTCAATAAAATCAGGCTCTTCAAGCTCATCATAAAAATCCTGAATATATTTGTTTACATATCGAATTGTTCTTTTGTCAAAATATTCAAAAGTATTTATAGTTTCAAATATTTCTTCTTTCTTATCTAAAAATAACTTTAAAGTCTCTTCATATATTTTGTCGCTTTGACAAACACCATAGTAGTACCTTTCTGTAACACGATCGATATCAAATGTAGGATGGGGATTAGCATAATCGGCATTGACTAATCCTGAAAAATCAAAATCATAAGGTATAGGGAAAATTCCTGGTTTTGTATAATCTTCCCAGGTAAAAAGCTTTACATTATGACGGCCAGGAACTGAAAAATCTGTATTGCCAATCATGTATTGAAACATGTTAACTATAGTCGTTAAAACACTATCGGTATTCCTGTTTCT
>CAZPMA010000010.1:0-45377 GCA_964587535.1 uncultured Bacteroidales bacterium | reverse complement strand
CAATTAATTTCATTAATTCAGCATACTCTTCTTTGATCTTATCTCTCTCTAAACCTGTAAGTTTTTGCAATCTCATATCAAGTATTGCTTTAGCTTGAATTTCAGATAAATCAAACTTACTCATCAAACCATCTTTTGCTTCTTCTGGTGTTTTAGAAGCACGAATTAAAGCGATTACTTCATCTAAATGATCTAAAGCAATTAGCAAACCTTCAAGAATATGTGCTTTCTTTTCTGCTTGTTCCAGTTCGTATTGCGTTCTTCTAATTACAATTTCATGTCTGTGTTTTACAAAGTTCTCAATTAACTGCTTTAAATTTAACACTTTAGGTCTGCCATTTACTAAGGCAATATTATTAACACTAAATGATGTTTGTAATTGAGTGTACTTAAACAGTTTGTTTAAAACAACATTTGCAATTGCATCTTTACGTATATCATAAACAATACGCATTCCATTTCGGTCCGACTCATCGTTTATATTTGTAATGCCTTCTATTTTTTTATCATTTACTAATTCAGCCGTTTTCTTAATTAATTCAGCTTTATTAACCATATAAGGAATTTCGGTCACAATGATTTTTTCTCTGCCGCTGGCTTCCGTTTCGATATCTACTTTAGCCCTAACCACTATTCGCCCTTTTCCTGTTTCAAAAGCATCTTTTATTCCCTGAAAACCGTAAATAATTCCACCGGTAGGAAAATCAGGTGCTTTTACATGTTCCATTAAGTCAGATACTTCAAGCTCATTGTTGTCAATATAAGCAACTGTCGCATCAATTACTTCTGATAAGTTATGTGGTGGCATGTTTGTTGCCATACCCACAGCAATACCAGATGCTCCATTTACTAATAATGTTGGAATTCGTGTTGGTAAAACGCTTGGTTCCTGCAATGAATCATCAAAGTTTAATTGAAAATCAACTGTATTTTTATCAATATCACGAAGAATTTCTTCAGAGATTTTCTGTAATCGTGCTTCGGTATATCTCATAGCAGCAGGACTATCACCATCAATGGATCCAAAGTTACCTTGCCCATCAACCAATGGATATCGTAAGGACCATGGTTGAGCCATACGCACCATTGCTTCATAAACAGATGAATCACCATGTGGGTGATACTTACCCAAAACTTCTCCTACAATTCTTGCAGATTTTTTATATGATTTATTTGATGCCAGGCCTAAATCCGACATGCCAAATAAAACTCTTCTATGTACCGGCTTAAAACCGTCTCTTACATCAGGAAGTGCTCTTGAAACTATTACCGACATTGAATAATCAATGTATGCCGACTTCATTTCTTCCTCAATATTAATCTTTACTATTCTTTCTCCTTCTGCCATATAATTATATGTTTATATTAATCTTATTTTATATTTTTAAAATTCATACAAAGGTACTAAAAATAGACTTTTTAAAACGAATTTTTTAGCTATTAAACAGCGATTTTTCAACACAAAAATGTTCATAACGTGTTTGTGTTTTATATTCAAAAAAAAAATACTAAAAACTGATTGCAACAAATTGATTTTTAATTTGTTTAAGAAAAGGTATTATTATAATAAAATTATTTTTAACTTGTAGTTTAAATTATTTTTTTATAAAAGTTATATTTATGTTTTAATAACGTAACGGATATATTAATTTTGTTGACTTAAAAAACAAAGAAAATTTAAAATAAAATTCAATTTAAATAACATATGGATGCAAAATTTTCGCAACGAATAAAGGATGTCTTAAGTTTTAGCAAAGAAGAAGCAGTTCGATTAGGAAATGCGTACATTGGTACTGAACACTTATTGTTAGGTATTTTGCGCGAAGGAGAAGGAATTGCTATTACTATTCTTGAAAATTTAAATGTAGACTTAAATAATCTAAAAAAATCTATAGAGTATAGAATAAGATCAGAAGAAAACTTTAAAATTGCTGATACTGATAATATACCATTGTTTAAAACTGCTGAACGTGCTTTAAAGCTGGTTTATCTGGAAGCTAAATCATTTAATAGTTCTACAATTAATACTGGACATCTGCTCCTTTCAATATTAAAGGATGAAAATAGTGTAGTAACTCAAATTCTTACTGAAAAGAATATTGATTATCAAATAATCAGAAATGAATTAGAAAGCTATCAACCTGAAGCTAAAGCTGATTTTGAAGATGAAGAAAACGAAATGCCTTTTGGATCAAATAAGTCACAAGGTGGAAGTTCGTCACAGCAATCTCAAAAATCAAAATCAGACACTCCTGTTTTGGATAATTTTGGAATTGATTTAACAAAAGCAGCAGAAGACAATGCTCTAGATCCAATAGTTGGACGTGAAAAAGAAATTGAACGCTTAGCTCAAATCCTTAGTCGTAGAAAGAAAAACAACCCTGTTTTAATTGGTGAACCAGGAGTTGGAAAATCAGCAATCGTTGAAGGTTTGGCACTAAGAATTATACAACGTAAAGTTTCAAGGGTATTATTTGATAAAAGGGTAATTACCTTAGATTTAGCATCTATTGTTGCAGGAACTAAATATCGCGGTCAATTCGAAGAACGTATGAAAGCGATCTTAAATGAGCTTACAAAAGCTACAAATATTATCTTATTTATTGATGAAATACATACAATTGTCGGTGCTGGCGGTGCTACCGGATCTTTAGATGCCGCAAATATGTTAAAACCATCATTAGCACGAGGTGAAATTCAGTGTATTGGTGCAACAACATTAGATGAATACAGACAACATATTGAAAAGGATGGCGCCTTAGAACGACGTTTCCAGAAAGTGATGGTTGATCCTACTACTCCGGAAGAAACAGTTGAAATTCTGCATAACATTAAAGGACGTTATGAAGATCATCATAATGTGAATTATACCGATGATGCAATAGATGCGTGTGTAAAACTTACCATGCGTTATATTAGTGACCGTCACTTGCCTGATAAAGCGATTGATGCGTTGGATGAATCCGGATCAAGAGTTCATATATCAAATATTGTGGTTCCAAATAAAATAATTGATCTTGAAAAGCAAATAGAATTAGTTAGAGCCGATAAAATATCTGCTGTTAAGAATCAAAATTTTGAATCTGCTGCAAATTTCAGAGATAGCGAAAAGAAATTAATGGAATCTCTTGATAAAGAAAAAGAAAACTGGGAGAAAGAACTGGAGAAAAATAGAGAAACAGTTTCAGAAGAAGAAGTAGCAGAAGTTGTTGCTATGATGACAGGCGTTCCTGTTCAACGTATTGCTCAGGCAGAAGGTGCCCGATTAATGAAAATGGGTGATGAATTAAAGAAAAGTGTTATTGGACAGAATGAAGCGATTGAAAAAATCGTAAAATCGATACAAAGAAACAGAGCAGGATTAAAAGACCCAAATAAACCAATTGGATCATTTATTTTCTTAGGTCCTACCGGTGTTGGTAAGACTCAACTAGCTAAAATATTGGCGTTGTATCTATTCGACAGTGTTGATAACCTTATTAGAATGGATATGAGTGAATATATGGAGAAATTTTCTGTTTCTCGTTTAGTTGGAGCTCCTCCAGGATATATTGGCTACGAAGAAGGTGGACAATTAACTGAAAAAGTACGCAGAAAACCTTATTCTGTTGTTCTGTTAGATGAAATTGAAAAAGCTCATCCTGATGTATTCCATTTGTTACTGCAAGTTCTGGACGAAGGTCAACTGACAGATAGCTTAGGACGTAGAATAGACTTTAGAAACACCATCATAATTATGACTTCTAATATTGGAAGCAGACAATTAAAAGATTTCGGACAGGGCGTTGGTTTCTCTACACGTGCAAAACAAGAAACGACAAGTCAGCATGTAAAAAGTGTTATTCAAAGTGCATTAAAACGTTCGTTTGCTCCTGAATTTATTAATCGTTTAGACGATATAGTTATATTCAATAATTTAATGAAGGAAGATATTTATCACATTATTGATATAGAATTAAAAGGATTATTTAACAGAGTTAATGCTTTAGGTTATACTATTGAAATTACTGACACGGCTAAAGATTATATCACTGAAAAAGGATTTGATCCTGATTTTGGGGCTCGTCCTCTTAAGAGAGCTATCCAGAAATATCTTGAAGATCCTATGGCTGAAGCAATTATTAAATCAACACTCAAAGAAGGTGATTTTCTGAAAGTAGATTACAATAAGGAAAAAGATGAAATTGTGATAACACCCGAAAAAAAGAATAAGAGTAAAAAGGCTCTTGAATCAGGTGAAAAAAATAAAGAAAAACCTGCCCAGCAAACAGATGGCACCAAAAGCACAAGGGCTGGAAAAACTAAAAAATAATTAAACAAAGCCTTACTTTAAATGTTATAAAGTAAGGCTTTTTTTAATCATAAATCTTAAAATAAAATGGAAAGAAATAATCAAAAAGTAAAATCAAAAGGAAATCCTTTAACTTTAATTGGCAAAGAAATAAAAGTTGGTGATAAAGCTGTGGATTTTGCAGTTCTTAATAATAGTATGCAGGAAGTTAAATTATCTGATTTTGATGGTAAAGTGAAAATATTATCCTTATTCCCTTCTGTTGATACTGGTGTATGCTCTAAACAAACACATACTTTTAATAAAGAAGCTTCTGATTTAAGTGATGATATTGTAATACTTGCTATTTCAAACGATTTGCCTTTTGCTTTAAACCGTTTTTGTGGTGCTGAAGGAATTGAAAACATTGTCACATTATCAGATCATAGAAATTTAGATTTCTCTACTAAGTATGGTTTCTTAATTGAAGAATTAAGACTTTTAGCACGTGGAGTTATTGTTATTGATAAAAATGATGTAGTTCAATACGTAGAATATGTTCCAGAATTAGGACAAGAACCTAACTATGAGCCTGCATTAGCAAAAGCAAAGGAATTGGTTTAAGGTATTGTTATTCCGGCCTCCCGATATTTATCGGGAGAGCCGGAATTTTTTTAGACTATATCTCCGATCAAATCAAAATCATCAGCACTTTTTATACGAACAGTATAAAAATTCCCAACTTTTAATCTTTTCTTTTCTGATTTAATAATGACTTCATTATCAACTTCTGGCGAGTCAAATTCAGTTCTTCCTACATAATAATCACCTTCTTTTCTATCAATAATTACTTTATATAAATCCCCTATTCTATTATTATTCAACTCATTAGAAATATCTCGCTGCACTTCCATTATTTCATCCATTCGTGTTTGTTTTATTGAAAATGGTATATCATCTTTAAAATGTTTAGCAGAGTATGTGTTTTCTTCTTCGGAATATGTAAACACACCTAATCTTTCAAATTTAGCCCATTGAATAAATTCTATAAGTTCGTTGAAATCATCGTCTGTCTCGCCCGGATGCCCTACCAATAGTGTTGTTCTTAGTGCCATTTCTGGAATTTCTTCTCTAAAATATTTGATCAGATCGTATGTTTGTTGTTTGGTAATACCACGACGCATATTCTTAAGCAAATTATCGCTAATATGTTGTACAGGAATATCCATATACTTACAAATATTCTTTTTAGCTTTTATCACTTTAATTACATCTAAAGGAAATTTTGCCGGGAATGTATAATGTAATCTAAGCCACTTTAAACCTTTTAAATCCGATAGTTTATCAATAAGCTCTGCCAACTTATTTTCTTTGTAAAAATCTAATCCATAATAAGATAAATCTTGTGCAATTAGGATTATCTCTTTTACTCCTTTGTTTATAAGAAACTGTGCTTCTTTTATAAGTTCTTCAATGGGTCTTGATATATGTTTTCCTTTTATTAAAGGAATAGCACAAAAAGAACAAGTTCGATCACAACCTTCCGAGATTTTTAAATAGGCATAATGTTTTGGTGTTGTTAAGTATCTTTCACCCATTAATTCATCCTTATAATTAGACCCAATTGTTTCAACCAGTTCTTTTATATTATAAACGCCAAAATACTTATCAACCACAGGTATTTCCTTTTCTAATTCTTCTTTATATCTTTCAGATAAACAGCCAAATACAAATAATTTTTCAATCTTTTTATTTTTTCTAAGATCTTCAAATTGAAGAATTGTTTCAATTGATTCCTGTTTTGCATCATTAATAAAACCGCAAGTATTAATTACTACAATTTCGGCAAATGAATTAGAATCATGCATTATCGTGAAGCCATTATGCTCCAACTGACGCATTAATGATTCCGAATCAACCAGGTTTTTGGAACACCCCAGTGTAATAATATTTACTTTTTTAGCTGTTTTTGTTTTCATTCTTAAAAAATAAAACCTGCCGAACTTAAATCAACAGGTTAATTTAAAGTTACTTATAATATCTTATTTTGAAAATAACGAATCAACGAATTCTTTTCGGTTAAATACTTGCAAATCTTCCATTCCTTCACCTATACCAATGTATTTAACAGGAATTTTAAATTGATCTGAAATACCAATAACAACACCCCCTTTGGCTGTTCCATCCAGTTTGGTTAATGCCAATGCAGTTACATCTGTAACTTTAGTAAATTGCTTTGCTTGCTCAAAAGCATTCTGACCAGTAGAACCATCCAATATCAGTAAAATTTCATGTGGCGCGTTGGGAATAACTTTTTGCATTACTTTCTTAATCTTCCCCAGCTCATTCATTAAATTAACCTTATTATGCAAACGACCTGCGGTATCAATTATCACTATATCGGCACCATTTGCTTTGGCTGATGCTAATGTGTCGTAAGCTACTGATGCAGGATCTGATCCCATACCTTGTTTAACAATTGGTACTCCCACGCGATCTGCCCATATTGTAAGCTGATCAACAGCTGCTGCTCTAAAAGTATCTGCAGCTCCTAAATAAACTTTTTTACCAAGACTTTTAAATTGATGTGCTAACTTGCCGATTGTTGTTGTTTTTCCAACACCATTTACTCCAACAACCATTATAACATAAGGACCATTCGCTGCTGAAAAATCAAGTTTTATATCCTGAGCATTATTTTCTTCCAGTAAGGCAGCAATTTCTTCTTTTAGGATCACATTTAGCTCATCTGTACCCATATACCTTTCAGAAGACACACGATTTTCAATTCTTTCAATTATTTTTATTGTGGTATCAACACCAACATCCGAAGTGATAAGAACTTCTTCAAGTTTATCAAGAACTTCATCATCAACTTTTGATTTACCAACAACAGCACGAGATAATTTCTTAAAAACACTTTCTTTTGTTTTTTCTAAACCTTTATCTAATGTTTCTTTCTTTTCTCGTGAAAATATTCCAAAAGTACCCATGTTTTACTAAAATCTAATTTTATGAATATCAAGCGATAAATTTAATATAAATTGCCGAATGGCTAAAATAAAAAGAGCCTTCTTTTAATAAAGAAAGCTCTTTTTATTACAATATTTTAAATAGAATTATTTCTTATCGAAAAAATCCTTAATTTTTTCATTAGGTACCATTTCTTCTGCAAATAGATAACCGCCTTTTTCAGATTTTACCATTTTAATACATTTGGTACGGTTTCTACCTTCTCCTTTTTGTAAACTTGCAACTGCTTTCTTAGCCATATCTCAAATTATTTTATTTCTTTATGAACTGTTACTTTCTTAAGAATAGGATTGTATTTCTTTAATTCTAATCTTTCAGTAGTATTCTTTTTGTTCTTTGTAGTAATATATCTTGATGTTCCTGGCATTCCTGATTCTTTATGCTCAGTACATTCCATAATTACCTGTATTCTGTTACCTTTTTTTGATGCCATTTCCTAGTCCCTCTTTTTAATAATTAGCAATAAAACCTTTTTCTTTTGCTTCTTTCAAGGCAACTTTTAAACCTTTTTTGGTAATTGTTCTCATACCAGAAGCTGAAACCTTTAAAGTTACCCAACGGTCTTCTTCTTCTAAATAAAACTTCTTATTTAATAAGTTTGGGTAGAATCTTCTTTTAGTTCTCCTCTTTGAGTGGGAAACATTGTTTCCTACCATTACTTTCTTTCCAGTTATTTGACAGATTCGTGACATTTTATTATAAATTTTATCTCAATTTTCTTAAAACAGATCGCAAAATACGTGATTTTTATTTAATTATTCAAATTTATTAGTAAAAAATTTACCATAAAATAGAAATTATTTTTCATTTAGCAGTTTTAATAGCATATTGATTGCCGTTAAAGAAGCTCTCTGGATATTTCTTTCACGCTGATCACCAAATACATGTAGCTTAGAAATCGCATTTTTACCATTTGAAACAGCAATCCATGTTGTTCCTACAGGTTTTTCGATTGTTCCTCCATCCGGACCTGCAATTCCTGAAGTAGAAATTGCATAATCAGTATTTAGAACCTTGCATGCTCCAATAGCCATTTGTTCAACCACCTGTTTACTTACAGCGCCATAAGTATCTATATCACTTTTATTTACATTAAGTGCTTTTTGTTTTATTTCATTCGAATACGCTACAATACTTCCTTTAAAATATTTTGAACTTCCACTAATTGAAGTAATTAAATGTGCAATATTACCACCGGTGCAACTTTCTGCTGTAGAAACTGTCTTTCCTAATTGCATTAATTTTTTACCCAAAAGCTCTTCTATTTTTTCAGAGTCGTAGCCACAAATAAGTTCTGGTATAATATTTTGCAGCCCTGAAACGCTATTCTTGATATCTCTTTCCAAATATTTTTTATCGTTTCCTTTTGCTGTTAAACGTAATTTAATTAATCCCGGAGAAGGTAAATAAGCCAATGAAATAGTTTCAGGTAAGCTATTTTCCCATTTTTCCAGTACTTCGGCAAGTTTAGATTCAGGCAATCCTTGTGTTAGAATTACTTTATGGATAATATGAAATCCTTCTTGTTTAGATTTAATTAATGGAATAACGTGATTTGTCATTAATTCCTTCATTTCAAAAGGAACACCAGGCATTGAAATAATTATTTTATCTTTTTCCTTAAATAACATTCCGGGAGCAGTTCCAATATTATTCATTAAAACAGTACAATTATCAGGAACTTCAGCTTGTTTCGCATTACGCTCATTCATTTCAGCTTTTCTTTTAAAAACAAAATGCTCAATATTTGAAAGCACTTCCTTATTTATAACAAGCTTAGCTCCAAAATACTCAGCTAATGTTTCTTTTGTAATATCATCATTCGTTGGCCCTAGTCCGCCTGTTATTAAAACAATATCAGCTCTCTCTTTTGCACTATCCAATGCTTTAATTATTTCATCCTTTTTGTCGGATATTGAACTTATTCTAATTATATCAGCACCAATCAAATTAAGTTTGTTTGCCATCCAGGCTGAATTGGTGTCAATAGTCTGACCAATTAATATTTCGTCTCCGATCGTAATTATCTCTGCTTTCATTATTAGGCTCTTTTTAAGTGGTCAATATGCTTTAGTCTTTGTAATAATGTGGGGTGCGAGTAATTAAAAAAGACATACACAGGATGTGGAGTTAAATTAGATAAGTTGTTTATAGAAAGCTGTTTAAGTGCATTTTGTAAATGTATTCCTTTATATTGTTCTACTGCATACTTATCGGCTTCATATTCATTCTTACGCGATACAATATTCATGATTAGTCCAACAATTGTTGATATTGGACTATATAAAAATCCAAAAGTAATTAAGCCCAAATGAAAACTAGCTATATCAGAACCAAGCGCTTTTGATAAGTCGGGATTTCCCACAAACAATGATAAAATAAATAATGTAATACCTGTTTGTATAATTGATGTAATAACAGAAATTAAGGTATGTTTTTTCTTATAATGCCCAATTTCGTGAGCTAATACGGCAACAATCTCTTCTTTGCTTAATTTGTCTATTAATGTATCAAATAAGACTATCTTTTTTCTTTTCCCTAAACCACTAAAATATGCATTTGCTTTTGAGCTTCGTTTTGATCCGTCAATTACATATATATTATCAAGCTTAAAATTAACTTTTAAAGAAAATTTCGTGATTTCTTCTTTTAGTTCTCCTTCTTCCAATGGTTTTAGTTTATTGAATAAAGGAACAATTAAAGATGTGTAAAACATGGTCATGAAAATAGAAAAGGCACTTACTGCAACCCATGCATAAATCCAGAAGTTTTGCCCTACCTTAATATAAAACCAGGTAATTAATGCTAATAAACCACCACCTATTATTGCTGTTATTATCCAGCCCTTTATTTTATCAAGAACATACGTTTTGGGTGTAGTTTTATTAAATCCAAATTTAGCTTCAATAACAAATGTATCATAAATATTAAAAGGTGTGTGAATAATATCAGAAGCAAACATTATGATTCCAAAAAAGATTAATGTTACCAAGATAATATTTGATGTATATGCTCTTGCTATTTCATCAATAAAAGCAAAACCTTGTAAATAAAGAAAAACCAGGATTAAAAATAAATTAAAACTACTTGTTAGAATAGAAAACTTGTGATTTACACGTTCATAGTTTTGAGATTTCGCATATTTCTCATCATCATAAATACCTTTTAATTCTTCTGGTATTGCAACAGACCATTTAGTTTTATTTAAATAACCCAAAAACTGATCCAGAATATAATCAAATATTAAAATCCCAATTATGAAATAAAATATTATTTGCGACATAGTTTGCTAATTTTGAATTTAAAGTTCACAAAATTAACAAAAAGCTGTTAGAAAGGTTTAATGAATTTAATAAATTTGATTTTGCAATATTTCTATCTGTTCCTGACGTTTTTTTAGCCTATTTATGTAATATATAGTTCTTGTTTTACTTTTTATTTCATTTGATCTTTCTGCCCATCCAATTGCTTTAATATAACGTCCACGCATTTCATTGGCTAAGGCTAAATTAAAAGTGGCTCTGCTGGCGAGTTCTTTATCTTTACTATAAATATGCTTTTCCCATAAATCTGAAGCTAAATCCCAGTTCCCATTTTTCACGTAATTTGCTGCTACCCTAAAATCTTTATTTCCATTGTTAAAATAATACCTAAGTTCTCTCTGCCAAGCCGGAAAAATTCGATTTGCATAATCTATTGCAGTAAAATAAGCTGTTTCACGAATTGATTTTTCAGCACTAACCAAATTATCATTAGCTTCTTTTGCTGTGTAACCTACAGATCTCCATGTCAATGTATCTCTGTAGATAAATTTATCTAATCTTGATTTAGTATACAAATCTAAAACGCTCCAGTATGCACCAATCCATATTTCACGGTACTTAACATACTCTGTTGGATAGGTATAATAATCAGCATAGCTTTCTGTATTCATTATTAGGTTTAATGTATCCAAAACAATAAATATATCAGCATTACTGTTATCAGAAATCAAATCTAAATATGCCCATGAAATTGTATCATCTTTATATAACAGGTCTTTATTTGTAAAACCTTTTACATATAAAAATTTTGAACTATCAACACCTAATGATGATTGAAAACTATGTAAGAAACCTAAACTCATTTCTTTATTTAGGATGTTATATAAAAGTGTATCAATTTCATTATCATCATTTAAGTCATTTTCCAGGTTCAAAAACACTATTTTATTAAAATCTCCCGGGAAATTTATTTCAGCTGGCTTAGCCGTTTCAATATATAATGAAGTAAGTGGTTGACAATTTTGAAATAAAATCAGAATTGTTATCAAGCCAGAAAAAAACCTTAATTTATTCATATTGTATTAAAAAATATAAATCATTCATATGCAAAAATAATACCATCTAAACAAAAAAAAGCACTTATTATTTAAAATAAGTGCATTTAATTCGATTACAATATGTTATTTTCTATGTATTCATTGCTCCACATACATTAATAACTTGTCCGCTAACATATGATGATAAATCTGATGCTAAAAATAAGGTTGTATTTGCCACATCTTCAGGAGTACCACCACGACGTAATGGGATTTGTTGTGTCCATGATTTTACGACATCTTCAGGTAGTTTAGCTGTCATTTCAGTAATAATAAAACCAGGAGCAATTGCATTACAACGTATATTGCGTGATCCTACTTCCTTTGCAACTGATTTTGTAAAACCAATAATGCCTGATTTTGATGCAGAATAATTTGCCTGACCTGCATTTCCACTAACACCAACAACAGAGCTCATATTAATTATAGAGCCTGATTTTTGCTTTAACATGAATTTTTGGGCAGCTTTAGTAAAATTAAACACAGATTTTAAGTTTACAGAAATAACTGTATCCCATTGTTCTTCTGTCATTCTCATCATTAAAGTATCCATTGTGATACCTGCATTATTTACCAAAACGTCAATGCTTCCAAATTCTTTTTGAATTTCATCAACTAAATTTTGAGTTTCTTCAAATTTACTGGCATCAGAAGCATAAGCTTTACATTTTACTCCTAAATCCTGGATTTGTTTTTCTACTTCTTTTGCTGCATCATTATACTGTAAATCAGTAATTGCAACATTAGCTCCATGTTCAGCTAATTTAAGTGCTATTGCTTTACCAATACCCCTAGCTGCACCTGTTACTAAAGCAGTTTTTCCTTCAAGTAATTTCATAAATTTTAATTTAAATCATTTATTACAGAAGACAAAAATAAGGATTCTATATTTATTAACAAGAAAAAAATATTAACCTGGCATTTTTTGAACACGAATACTCGACAGATATAATGTAAAAAGTTTATTATTGGTAATGCATATAACAAATAATATTGCAAATCAATAAGTTTACTAAATAGAGTTTATTTTACATGTAATGGATCACGATAACAATTATATTATTTCTGTAATGTATTTTGTTCATAATTTAAGTTTTAAAAAATGATTTTTTTTTCATACATTGTGAACATGAAATATAGAGTTTTACTATATTCACAGTTTAATTTTAAATTTGAAAGATAAAAAAATACATACCCCATGAACATAAAAATGAATCTTAAAACAAAAATGTTAGTGTATATCTTAAGTGCATCAGCAATAATATATGCATCAGTGCTTGGATATATTAGTTTTAGATTAAATGATATTGCTTTAAAAAATGCAATTGAACTAACAAATACATATGCTCGTGAATATGCCAATAATACAAAAGCAGATATTAGCACTGAAATGAATATGACACGTGCATTAGCTAATGTGGCTATGGGTTATAAGAATTTGCCACAAGACCAAATGAAGGATATCTTGAACGAAATGTTAGAGCATTTAATAGAAGAAAATCCAAATTTTTTATCAACCTGGTTTAATTGGGAATTAAGCGCTATTTGGCCAGATTGGAAGAAAGATCATGGAAGACTACGATTAACCTATTACAGAATGGGTAATCAAATCCTTTATAAAGAAGAAATTATCGATACAGTGGCAGGTTTCACAAAAGGAGCTTATTATGATATGTTAGAAAAGCAAGAAGAATATGTAATGGATCCTTATTATTTTACTTATAAAGAAGGTGAAGACGAAGTATTAGAGACTAGCGTAGCTGTTCCAATTGTAATGGATGGAATTTCAGTAGGTGTAGCAGGTTTTGATTTACTTTTACAACGTTTTCAAAATATAATAGAAAAAATCCAACCTATCGAAAAAAGTTATGCATTTCTGGTATCTAATAATGGGCAATTTGTTGCTCATGCTGATGAAGAGTTTATCGGAAAATTTATAAATGAAAATGATGAAGAATCAGATATATTAGCAAAAATTAAAGCAGGAAAATCATTTATTGAAGCAGTAGAAAAGAATAAACAAGAGTACTGGGTTTCATATGCTCCGGTATATATTGGTAATGCTCCAACTCCTTGGTCTTTTGGTTTTGCTGTTCCTACTAAGGTAATAATGGCAGAAGCTGCAAACACATTAAAATGGACAATCTTTGTGGGAATTTTAGGATTAATTTTTACAGCATTGGTAATTGGCTACATAGCCTTAAAAATATCAAAACCTGTAACAAAAGCAACAAATGTTTTAAAAGAACTTGCTAAAGGGGATATTGATAAATCACTTAAAATTGGTATAAATACAAAAGATGAAGTTGGAGATATGGCTAGATCTCTAAATATCTTAATAGACGGATTAAATAAAACAGCTGAATTCGCGCAAGAAATTGGCAAGGGTAATTTAGAAGTTAAATTTGATTTATTAGGAGATAAAGATGTGCTGGGAAGTTCACTTCTGGAGATGCGCAAAAGTTTGATACATGCCACTGAACAAGAAAATTTGAGAAAAATTGAAGATCAAAAGCAAAATTGGGCTACTCAAGGTATTGCTAAGTTTGGTGAAATCTTGCGTCAAAATACAGATGATATGCATGAATTTGCTTATCATATAGTGAGTAACCTTGTAAAATACATAAATGCAAATCAAGGTGGTATTTTTATTATTAATGATGATGATAAAAATGATGTATTTATAGAATTACTAGCTAGTTATGCTTATGAACGCAGAAAATATCTGGAAAAACGAATTGATTATGGTGTAGGTCTTGTAGGACGCTGTTTAAAGGAACAAAAAACAATTTACATGACTGATTTGCCTGATGAATATATCAATATTACATCCGGATTAGGTCAGGCAGTACCCAATGCTCTATTGATTGTACCATTAAAGGTAAATGATGAGATTTTTGGAATTGTAGAACTTGCGGGTTTTAATAGTTTTGAAGATCATGTTATTAAGTTCGTTGAAGAAGTTGGTGAAAGCATAGCTTCTACTATTTCAACAACTAAAATTAATATTAGAACAAATCAATTACTGGAACAATCGCAACAACAAAGTGAGGAAATGGCAGCCCAGGAAGAAGAAATGCGACAAAATATGGAAGAATTGCAAGCCACTCAAGAAGAATCGACAAGAAAGAGTGCTGAAATGCAAGGTTTATTAGATGCTTTGAATACTGCAAACCTGGTAATTGAATACGACTTAAGTGGTTATATTATATCAGTAAATGATAATTATTTGAAACTTGTGGGTACAACAAGAGATGAGCTTATTGGAACGCATCAAATAGAAAATATGGAGTTAACAGAAAAACAAAAATCAGAAAACGAAATATTTTGGAATGACTTAAGAAGTGGAATTGCGAAAAAAGAAACTGAAAAAGTTGAATTTAATGGTAAACACTATGTATTTGTTGCAACCTACACTCCTATCTTGGATGAAAATGGAACACCAATTAAGGTTTTAAAAATAGCAACTGATATCACTGGATTTAACGTATCAAAATAGATAATTTACTATTCATGCAAAAAAAAGAGCCAGTGTATTTCTGGCTCTTTTTTGTTTATTATGTAAATATCTTATCTCAAGCTAACACCTATACCTGCTGTAGCAATTGAGTAATTTGCATAAGTATAGTCAAAATGTAAGGTAATTACAGCCATTTTTAATCTAACACCTGCATTTAACCTTAAATCTGTATTTTTTATTTCCATATCAACAGGATCATTTAACTTTACAAGTTCCATTTCATCGCTTTCATTTAATTCAGCAAATGGGAAAGCACCTTCCATTCTAAGATTTGTTTTAGTTTTGCTCATACCTATTCCACCATATAATGAAATTATAGGTAAATTAGCAGACACTAATAAATTAGCAGTTGTATTGCTTATATCCATTATTAATTGTTGATCGTCATAAGTAGTTGAACTTGGGTTTACAACAATATCATCATAGAATTTTGGTTGAAAATTTAGATCATTAATAGAAGACATTTTAGTATAACCGGCCTGAACAGATATATTTAATACAGGAACACTTTTTAGTCCAGGAATCCACTGTTTAACATCATGTTTAATGCCAACACCCCATAAGCCTAATTTGCCATTATCACCATAACTTAAAGTTGGAGAATAACGACCATTAATTTCAGTTCCTTTTACTAAACCAATCCCAAACTGCACCATAGGCATAAAAGAATATCCAACATTAGTTCCTTTAGGTAATTTAAATTGAGTCATTACCAAATCATCTCCTGTATTATCAGGGGTACCCAAATAATCCTGATAATATGTCACTTGAGGTCCTGCTTCGTTCTTACCAGCAAAAGTTGGCGATTCATTCTCATTAATAACAGCAGTAATACCATTCTTAGAATCACCTAAGCCCATTTTTTGTGGATTAAAGGTTTTATCAGATGATGGAATTACAACTACGTTTGCAGTAAAAGTAACATCAAAACCACCTAATTTATGTGGTTCTGCAGTATTATACCAACCTCCGCTCAACGCTGATCCCATACCCACTGAGAATGGAGTAACATAAGCTTCCAATATTTTTTGTGCGTCATCTTTCCCTGTTGACATAATATTTCCTAATTCACTAAACTGTGCAAAAAGTGATGTTGAATACATAAAACTCATTGCCAGAATAATAATTTTGAAAAAATTCTTTTTCGTTTTCATAGATTATCGTTTTTGAGGTTATCTTATCAGTTTATTTATTAATTTTTATTTTTCAGATAGAACCGCATGATGTAAAAGAATCATTATCATTTATATTTTAATAATTATTTTAATCATGCTTGTTTCATTATTTATAGATTATATTTGTAAGATGATATTTTTGTATAAAAGGTTCCACTAAATATATGTGATTCTTTTAAAATATTCAAAAATAACTATAACTTAATGTTTTACGCGAATAAAGTAAAATTGTTCAATTAAAGCATAGGAAGTTTTTTATATGACTATAAATCAGCCATTAGCAGACAGAATGCGTCCAAAATCACTTGATGATTATATTGGACAAAAGCATCTGGTGGGTGAAAATGCAATTTTAAGAAAAGCGATTGAATCAGGAAATATTCCTTCCTTTATTTTATGGGGACCTCCGGGAGTTGGAAAAACTACATTGGCTAAAATTATAGCAAATCAGCAAAACAGACCTTTTTTTACTTTAAGTGCTGTTCATTCAGGTGTTAAAGATGTTCGGGAAACTATTGAGAAGGCTAAAAAGCAACAATTTTTTAATTCTCCAAATCCCATTTTATTTATTGATGAAATACACCGATTTAATAAGTCTCAGCAGGATTCACTATTGGGAGCAGTAGAACAGGGAACTTTTATTTTAATTGGTGCCACTACAGAGAATCCATCTTTTGAAGTTATTTCTCCCCTTTTATCTCGAGCACAGGTTTATATATTAAAATATCTTGAAAAAGAAGATTTAATATTACTTATTGACAAAGCTTTAAAGGAAGATAATTATTTAAAAGAATTAAATATTTTAGTTAAAGAATATGAATCCTTATTAAGGTATTGTGGTGGTGATGCGCGTAAATTATATAATATTCTTGAACTTGTTATCAATACAGAAAAATCAAAAAATCAGGATATAATTGAAATAACAAATGATGTTGTAATAGATATTTTACAACAAAATATTGCGACATACGATAAGAATGGTGAACAGCATTATGATATAATTTCTGCTTTTATTAAATCTATACGTGGTAGTGACCCTAATGCCGCAGTATATTGGCTGGCCAGAATGATTGAAGGTGGCGAAGATCCTAAATTTATCGCACGTAGATTACTAATATTAGCATCAGAAGACATTGGGTTAGCAAACCCTAATGCTTTATTATTAGCAAATAACTGTTTTGATGCCGTTAATAAAATAGGCTGGCCTGAATCAAGAATAATATTATCTCAAACTACAATCTATTTAGCAACATCACCAAAAAGTAATTCAGCTTATCAGGCTATAAACGAAGCACAGCAATTAGTCAGAAAAACCGGTGATTTGTCAGTACCCTTGCACATTCGAAACGCTCCAACAAAATTAATGAAAGATATTGGTTATGGGAAAGAGTATAAATATGCCCATAGCTATGAAGGTAATTTTGTTAAGGATAATTTTATGCCGGAAGGTCTGGAAGATAATATCTTATATAAACCGCAAAAAAACAGTAAAGAAATTGATATACTAAAAAGGTTGCAAAATCAATGGAAAGATAAATACAAGTATTAATTTTTTAGTAATTTTGCATAATTAAAATCAAAATATATGATAGCAAATATTCCAGATATTAAGTTTGCAGATAAGAATAATTTTTTCTTGTTCGCAGGACCATGTGTAGTTGAAAGTGAAAAAAGTGTATTTGAGATAGCAGAAAAAATTATAAAAATTACTGATAAGCTTCAAATACCATTCGTTTTTAAGGCATCTTATAAAAAAGCCAATCGATCTCGCTTAGATTCTTTTACAGGTATTGGAGATATAAAAGCACTGAAAATATTAGGTAAATTGCGCGAAGAACTGGGTGTACCTATAGTTACAGATATACATTCAGAACTGGAAGCAACCATAGCATCCGCGTATGTTGACGTGTTGCAAATTCCTGCTTTCTTATGTCGCCAGACAGACCTGTTGGTAGCTGCTGCAAAAACCGGTAAAGTAGTTAATATTAAAAAAGGACAGTTTTTATCGCCTGAATCAATGAAATTTGCCGTGAATAAAGTAATAGAGACAGGAAATAAGAATGTTATGATAACAGATAGAGGTACCATGTTTGGTTACCAGGATTTAATCATTGATTATCGTGGTATTCCGGAAATGCAAAAGTTTGGATACCCTGTTGTATTGGATATTACACACAGTTTACAGCAACCCAATCAAGCTTCGGGAGTTACAGGTGGAAAACCGGAACTGATTGAAACAGTAGCTAAGGCTGGCATTGCAGTTGGTGTTGATGGAATCTTTATTGAAACACACCCAGATCCTGCTAATGCAAAATCTGATGGTGCTAATATGCTTAAGATAGACTACTTAGAAAAATTACTAACGAATCTTGTTACTTTAAGAAAAACTATTAATGAATTAAAATAAAAAAAAGCCGTTTAATACCGGCTTTTTTATTTGTCGAGCATATTATTTATAAATTTTCTCTGTAGTCCAGCTTTCACCAGAATCAACCATCTCCTGATCTATTTCTCCTTCAAATTCTTCACCATTATATTTCCCAGTAATATTATCATAAGTTGATGAAATGTTGAATTTTCCATTAACAATTTCGAATCCGCTTCCTCCAAAATACGATTTACCCGATATGGTTTCAACTTCTAGCTCAATAACTTTATTATTTGAGATAGTAAATTTAATAGTTGATTCGTTATTTGTTGTTCCACTCCAAACACCATCGAAGTTAACATTCTCGTATAAATTTTCTTTTTCATCTGTTTCATCTTTATCACACGACAATAAAGTAATTGTTAATAAGACAAAAATGAAAGATGTTAATTTAATTTTTCTCATAGTAATATATATTTATTCTATTTTACTTACAGTCCATGTAAATGATTCTTCTTCATTATTAAAAGTTCCTTGTGCATTGAAATTGTCTGTAAAATTACCTTCAACTCCAACAAAATTATAACTGTAAAAGTTAAAAGAATCATCAACTATTTCAGCATCTGGTGCAAATCCCCTTTCATCATATCCAAAATATACCACTTTATTATTATCAACAATTAAAAAACAATCATCGTTATTACTAGTTTTTCCTTGCCAGTAACCTTCGATATTGTCAACAATAATGTGATTATCATCATTAATATTAATACTCATTATGCCATTCTTAGTCCCAATCCAGATGTTTCCTTCATTATCTGATTCTAAACAAGTAATATTAACATCTAATAAACCATCTTTTGTCAGAAATACTTCCCAGTTATTGTCTTTTAAATAATATAATCCAAAACCTGTGGCAAACCACATTCCGTTATCTGAATCTTCAATAATATCATTTATAAACTCATCAATAACATCCATTAATTTTATATTATTCCAACTTTCATTATTGTATTGATAAGTACCTCCAGTATAGCTTATCCATACATCACCATCGAAATCGCAATAAGATGTTTCAACAAAAACATTAAAACCTTCAACACCATATGTCCAGCTTTCTAACAATGGATCATACATTGATAATCCGTTCATACAACTTCCAACCCAAATATTACAAGTAGAATCGCATGTAATGGTGTGAATATGTCCTATGGTTTCATCAATAATAAAATTAGTAAAATCTGCTCTATCATACATTGAAACGCTGTTGAGAGCTGTACCAATCCAAATATCATTTTCTTTGCTAACTGTAATGCTCCTCACATCATTATTCACTAAACCATCATCTGTATTGTAGTTTACAAACACATTATCTGTAAAGTTTGAAATACCTTGATCTGTACCAATCCATATTTTCCCGTTTTTATCAAGGACCAGGCAGGTAATAAGGTCTGAAGGAAGGCCTTCAGTTGTTGTGTATTTTGTTTCGGTTGTGCCATTAATTTTATATAAACCATTACCGGTTCCAACCCAAATATTGTTTTCATTATCGACTACAATATCGTAAACATAGCCTATTCCATTATCAGGTTCTTCGATTGTATTGTCTTTATCCACTTCATCTTTTTCTTCGCAACTTGTAAAAGCTACAAATACCAATAGTATAAGGTATAAAAAATATTTTTTTATAATCATATTAAGTTAATATTTAAGGTTATTTTACTAAACTAAAAGTAATATTAAAACAATTCAGAAGCAAAAAAAAACCGGTTTAAAACCGGCTTATTAAGTTATTATTGGTTCCCAATAACACCTTTTGGGCGATATTATCTTTTCATCAGATTTTAATTCACTCATTGCTTTATCAACATCTTTTTTATCAAGTCCAGCTAATTCCGCTATTTCGCCTGCTTTAAGTGCTTTCCCTGCCTTAGTCATCACATCCAATACTTTTTGCTTGTTTTCCATATTAATTGTTTTTTTCGTTTCAATGCTTGTTTAACATGTAAAGTGCGGAATTGTTTATTCAAAATGAACAGAAACATCAGGTAAATCCATCTGCCATTCAGTAGGATCTTGTGGGTCAAGGTCGCCATATCCAAATGATCCATCACCATCTTTATCCTGGAATTTCCAACAATCTGTAACATCAAATTCAATGATCATTGTTGTACCATATGTACTTTCAAACATAAAATCTACATTTACATAATAAATTGGTTGTGGAGCTGTTGACCAAAAAGCAACATCACCAAAAGGACCATAATTCTCTGCAGATTTTCCAGCAAAATCATACCATGTTTCGCCATCACCTTCAACAGTATATGCATCTATACGTGGAGTAACAGGATCCATATTAGGCACCTGATTTTCACCTAATAACCATCCAATTTCCACATTGTCATTAATTTGTGTCATATCACCGGGTTGATGTGCAGCATCATCTGACATATAAATTCTGAAATTTCTTCTTTCAATACCCCTTTCACCGGTTGAAATAGATAAATTCATCTGAAGATAATAAATTTCAATTTTTACTGAAGTATATGTGCCTTCAGGAATATCTACCCCTTGTAATAAACTTATTGGGCTATCATTTGAAGTAAATTCATAAACTTCAGATAATGCCAATGAACCATTATCAAATACTATAAAATCTTCAGTGTCGTATTCCCCAATTAATTTTACTGATTTAACTGCAATAAAATAATCTTCCGGAGTTTCATTAGTCATTGGAGTATCATCTTTATTATAAGCTGATTTTGATGAAGATCCAAAATTAACTTCGATTTTAACGTCATTAAAAAATCCTGAGTCTTGATTTATATCAGAATCTTCTTCACAATTCGTAAATAATAACATCATTACAAAAGTGATAATAATAAAACTAATTCTTTTCATTCTTTGATTATTAATTAAAGTTATTTTATCTGCTAAAGTACAATTTTCATTTATAATTATATTCGACCTATTATACTATTAATCAACTAATTTATATCATTTGTCAAAATTTTGTTCGATTAAATATCTTTTCATAAATATTATAATATTCATATTATTTTAAAAACAGGAAGCTAAAAAAATAGCTATTAAAACCAATATAAATTAAGTGAAGTAACAAAAAAACCAGTTGAAAACCGGCTTCTAAATCTTTTTGGATTCCCAATAACATCGTTTGGAGAATGTGGTTTTTTCTTCAGTTTTGATATCTTTCATCACCTTATCCAATTCCTTTTAATCCTGATAGTTCAACTATTTCAGCAGCTTTAATTGCTTTTACAGTCTTTTTCCACATTTCCAGGACGTTTTGTATTTTTTACATATTAATAGTTTTTAGTTTCAAAGTTTGTATAATATGAATAGTAAGGAATTGTTTATTCAAAATATACTGATACATTCGGAAAAGCCATAAGCCATTCTGTAGGATCTTCAAAATCAACATCTCCGTAACCAAAAGAGCCATCCTGATCATTATCCTGAAACTTCCAACAATCTGTAACATCAAATTCTATAATCATTGTAGTACCGCTTGTGCTTTCAAAGCTAAAATCAGCAGTTGCATAATAAACAGGCTGCGGAGCATACATCCAGAAGGTATAGCTTCCAAAAGGTCCAAAATTTTCTGTAGATCTTCCGCTAAAATAATACCAGGTTTCTCCATCGCCATTATAAGTATAAGCTGTAATACGCGGACTTACCGGATCCATATTCGGTTCCTGCCCTTCTCCAAACATCCATCCTGTTTCAAGATTATCAGTAATTTGAGTTATATCTCCAGGTTTATGGATAATGTCACCAGATAAATAAATTCTTAAATTTCTTCTTTCAATTCCCCTATCGGTAGTTGAAATAGATAAATTCATCTGAAAATAATAAATTTCAATTTGAATAGAAGTATATGTTCCCACAGGTATATCTTCTTCAAGAACTATGTCTAAAATATTACTGTTTGGCGCAAATGTGTATTCTTCGGATAAATCTAATGTTAAATAATTAAACAAAAGATAATCTTCAGTATCATAATCTCCTATAAGTTTAACAGATTTAATAGCGACCATGTAATCTTCCGGGATCTCATTGGTCATTGGAGTTACATGCTTGTTATAAGAATTTTTAATTTCATTCTCGAAATTAACTTTTAATTTAATCTCATTAAAAAAACCTGAATCCGAATCTGTTTCAAGGTCTTCAAAGCAACTAGAAAACACTAAAATCATTACAATTGAACTAATAATTGCAGTAATTTTTTTCATTTTAAAATAGTTGATTAAGATTATCGTTCTTATGCTAAATTACATAATATTTTTTTAAATATCATTTATATTTTACTATTAATCAATTCATAAAATAAAAAAAATGTTAAATACGAAATTATTCGTAAAAATAATTTGGAAATACGAAATCTATCGTATACATTTGTATTACGAAATTATTCGTAATGCATCAAAATAAATTAAATATCGTCTTTTTAATATGAGTAAAAAAAGAAATTATAATCCAACAGAAGCTGAATTAGAAATTCTGCAACTTTTATGGGAATATGGGCCTTCAACAGTGCGTTTTATAAATGATAAACAAAACGAAAAAAAAGATATGTCTTTTGGTAAGTCAGTTGTTGGATACACTACCACCTTAAAAATAATGCAGATAATGTCTGAAAAAAAAGTTTTAGATGTTGACAAAGAAAAACGACAACATATCTATACCCCTATTATTGACGAAACTGAAACTAAAAGTAATTTACTGGAAGGTTTCTTAAAAAAAACTTTCTCCGGATCTGCAACTAAACTTGTTTTGCAAGCGCTAGGCAATCATAAACCATCTAAGAATGAATTAGATGAAATAAAGAAATTGATTGATGACATTGAAAACAACTCATAAAATCATGATTTTGTTAAAAGCCATATTTAATGATAATATTATCAACGCACTTGGTTGGTCGTTATTTAATACTCTTTGGCAAGGAGTTATTTTAGCATTTGTTGTAGGAATTATACTATATATTCTGCGCTATAAGTCTTCTAATTTAAGATATATTATTTCTCTTTTTTCTTTATTACTAATTGTTGGACTATCTATTTTCAATTTTATAAATAATTATTCTTCTGTTTCAGACTTAAATGCAGTTTTTGTAAATCCTGATTTAAATATAGCTGATAAAGATGAAGGAAGAACAATATTTATTGATATTAAAAAACAAAAACAGGGATATTCAATTTTAAAGAACCTGCCAGGCTTTGTTTTAAAGAGTAAATTACAAGTAATATCTAAATATTTTCCTACAATTGTTTATTTATGGTTCATTGGGATAATTTTCTTTCAAATAAAATTTCTTTTTAGCTTTTTCTATTTGAACCGATTAAAAAGAATTAACACCTGGAGTATGTCAAAATACTGGGATGCTAAATTTAATAAAATAAGAGCAACACTGAAACTAAATAAAACTGTTCAATTTTTGGAATCAAACTTAATAAAGACTCCTATGATTTTGGGCTATTTTAAGCCTGTAATTTTAATTCCGGTCGAACTATTAACCGGAATGCCATCCAATCAAATTGAGTCTGTAATTGCTCATGAATTAGCTCATATTAAACGTAACGATTATATTATTAATGTTTTACAAACAATTATCGAAACAATCTTCTTTTTTCATCCAGCCGTATGGTATATTTCAGCAAAAATTAGAGATGAAAGAGAAAATTGTTGTGATGATATAGCAATATCATTAAATAATGATTCTATCGCTTATGCAAAGGCTTTAGTGTGTATTCAAGAACTTAACCTGCAAAAACATTATTCCGCGGTGGCTTTTTCAGGTCGTAAAAAACATTTGTTAAACCGAATTAAACGTATGATTATGAAACCTAAAAAAACAAACATTACCGATAAAATTATCGCTGCATTAATTGTTATGGCAGCAATAATGACATTATCTTTTACCTACACAGCAACAACAAATGATTATGATAGTTTTAATAACATTTTAGAACCTTTTAAATCAGATGCTAAAATTGAAAACCCTGCAGTAAAAGAAAATCTTGTTCAAAAAGATATACAAGAACCACGGGTAGTTGTAAATGATACTATTGATGTAAAGCATCGTGAGGAAATTGATATTGAGAATAATACTGTTACCAAAACATTTAAAAATAAAGGTGGTAGAGAACAAAAAATGGAATTTACATTGCAAAAAGGAAAAGTTACTAATCTTTATATTGATGGAAAAGAAATACCTGAAAAAGATTATGAAAAATATCAACCTGAAATAGATAAAACGGTACAAGATTTAAAACATGCCAAAGAAGATCTGCGAAAAGCTATGAAAGAACTTGAAGACTTAAATGTTGAAGAATTAAGAAGAAATATCGACGAATCAATGCAAAATGTTCATTTTGATATGGAAAAGATAGAAGCTGAAATGGCTGCTGCAATGGAAAGTACTAAAAATTTTGATATCGACATCATTATGAAAGAAGTTGAAATGAATCTGGATAAACTTGAAGATTTCAACTTTGACATTAAAGTAAAAGATCTACATATTGATCTGGAACAGGTAAGAAAAGAGATGGAAGAAGTTCGAAAGTACATAAGAGAGAATATTGATTTTGAAGAAATTAGAAAAGAAATAGAAAATGCTCATGAGAATATTGATAATGAAAGAATACGAAAAGAGTTGCAAAAGGCCAGAGAAGAATTATCTAAAATAGACATGGAAGAAATAAGGATGCGAATGGAAAAAAATCTTCAGGAATTTAAAACATATGATAAACAAAAATCCTTGCAGGAAATGGAATACAAACTGCAAGAACTGGAGAATTTAGAATTAGAAGAAAAATAAAAAAAAAGCTATATGCAATACCCCAAAAAGTTAGACACTATTTGGGGTATTTTTTTCATACAAAAAAAAATCAATGATAATTACCGTTTTAGGCTTCTAAGTGTAGAATCTGTTAAAAAAAAGGACAAACCAGATCTGAACTAACCAACAAAAAGTCGTTTAGCAAATACAGTTTCCGGTTGTGGATTAGTTTCCATAAGAAGTATGTGAAAGATGGTCTGAAGCCAAGAATTAGGAGAAACCATAAACCGTCTTTTAATCGAATATATAAAGATTTGTTAAGATTGTTTCGGTGTCGAAAATTATTTTATATAGTTGGTACCTAAATTTATTCATTATAGGGTTGTTTAATTAAAAATTTAGTTAAACTAATCAATCTTGAAAAATATCGGGTCGAGAGTAATGACCATTTACATCAAAATCAAATTTACTTTTTACAAGTTCTTTTGCCGATAAATCAGCGTATAAAATTCCTTCCTGATCGAATAATGGACCTGCAAGTACTTTCCCTGTAGGCGATACAATTACACTTCCACCCCTACTCATTATTTCCTGCTCATCTTCGATAAAGTGCAGATATTTTGTTGGATACATATCTTTCTTAACGAACTGGTTACAACCTAAAACATAACACCTCCCTTCGTTTGCTATGTGGATCATACTTGATTGCCAGGTATCGCGATTATCGGCTGTTGGCGCCAGGTATATCTCAATATTTTGTTTATACATCTCCATTCTTGCCTGTGGCATATAATTTTCCCAACAAATTAATCCGCCAATATTAGCATACTCAGTGTTTAATACAATTAATGTTGATTTATCACCTTCTCCCCAGATAATCCTTTCTAAAGCAGTTGGTTTTATCTTTCTGTGTTTCCCAGACAACTTACCTTCAGGAGTAAAATAAAGAAGTGCACAGTATAAGGTTCCACCATCGCGCTCAACAACACCAATAGTTAGAAATAGATCATATTTTTTTGCCCATTTAGCAAAAAGTTCTGTTTCATTACCCGGAACATTTATAGCATTATTATAGTATTCATACCATATTTCTTTACCTTCTTCAGATCTGCTACCTATTGTTGTGCCAAAGTTTAATCCACGTGGATAGTCACCAATATAGGCTTCAGGAAATAAAACCAGTTTGGCTCCATTTCCTGCTGCTTTCTGAATATATTTCTCAACTTTTTGAATTGTTTCGTGCTTATTAAAAAGAACAGGACAAGCTTGTACAACCGCAACTTTTATATCTTTCATACTGAAAGTTATTATGCATTTGCTAGTTTTTCAACTTCTCTGAAAACTCGTAAGAAATTTTCTCCCCAAATTTTCTTTATTTCTTCTTTTGAATATCCACGCTTTAAAAGTTCAATAGTGATATTTTTCATTTCACTGGCATCAATACAACCATTTACACCACCACCACCATCAAAATCAGTTCCTATTCCAACATAATCAATCCCTATTAAGTTTTTAACATAATCAATATGATCAACGACATCAGAAACAGTTGCTAATTCTTTTGGATACTTATCACCTGTTTCTACCCAATCTTTATGCGCTTGTTTTCTTTGCTCTTCTGATAAATTATCAAAATTATTATATTTTTCACGTAATGCCTGAAAGGCAGAATCCCTTGCAGGGTTGGGTTCAGGAGTTTTGATATAATCGCTTAAAATGCAAATCTGGATTACACCACCATTATTTTTTAATGCATATAACATTTCATCTGAAAAGTTTCTTGGATTATCGCACACAGCACGCACACTTGAATGTGATGCCATTACCGGTGTTTTTGAGACCTTTAAAACATCAAAAAATGATGAATCTGATATATGAGAAACATCTACCATCATACCGATGCGATTCATTTCTTTAACTACATTAACACCAAAATCACTTAAACCATCATATTCAGGTCCGTTTTTATCTGTTGATGAATCACAAATATCATTATTTTTTGTATGACAAAGAGTAATATACCTGGCTCCCAGATCATAAAATTCTTGAATCATATTAAGATCATTTCCAATTGGATAGCCATTCTCGACACCAATATATACTGTGCTTTTACCTTTCGCCTTTATGTCATAAACATCATTTGAGTTTAATCCTATTTCAGCTTGTTCAGGATATAGTTTTACTTTTTCATGTAAAGCGTTAAATATCTCTAAAGCCCTATCTTTTGCTCTTTGGTTTCCTTCTAATGTTCTAGGACCCTGACCAATAAAGACAGCCATAAATGAAGCATCCAGTTTGCCAGCTTTCATTCTTGGAAAATCTACCCTGCTTCTGGTTTCTTTAAAATCATTCCATTTCCCAATATCAAAATCATCATCTAGAAAGTTTAAAGGTGTATCTGTATGCGTATCTATGGATACTATTTCAGCATGAATTTCATCTGCCTTTTTATTTAAATCTTCCTTACAAGAAGTAATTCCAAGTAGCATTACAAATGCTAAAAGACCTATTAATTTATTTAACATCATAGTTTTATTTTTTGAGTATAACATTTCTTTGACAAAAAATAATACCAAATGTTTAATCTGATAAAAAAAAGAGTCGCAAAAAGCGACTCTAAACCTTTATTCTTCAACTTCTTTGTTTTTAACATACTTTTCAAGCCACTGGTCTTGTTCCCAAAGCACATGCAAAATAGATTCACGTGCTACATATCCATGACTCTCCTTTGGTAAAAGCACCAATCTTACCGTTGCTCCCAATCCTTTTAGTGCATTAAAATATCTCTCACTTTGCATAGTATAAGTACCGGAGTTATTATCTGCAGCACCATGAATTAATAATAGAGGCGTTTTCATTTTGTCTGCATGCATAAACGGAGACATTTCATAATATATCTCAGGAGCTTCCCAATAATTGCGTTCTTCACTTTGAAATCCAAATGGAGTTAAGGTTCTGTTATAAGCACCGCTTCTTGCTATACCTGCAGCAAATAATTTAGAATGTGTTAACAGGTTTGCAGTCATAAATGCACCATAAGAATGTCCACCAACTGCAACTTTATTTCTGTCAATATAACCAAGTTCATCTACTGCGTCTATTGCAGCTTTTGCATTTCCAACAAGTTGTTTAATAAACTGATCATTTGGTTCTTCTTCGCCTTCACCAACAATCGGAAAAGCTGCGTCATCTAGGACTACATAACCCCTTGTTAGCCAAAATATGGGAGATCCATACCAAGGATAAATAAACTCATTTGGCGATGATGTAACCTGTCCTGCTGTACTTTTGTCTTTAAATTCCTGTGGGTATGCCCACATTACCATTGGATATTTCTTTCCTTCTTGAAAATCTACTGGCAGATATAAAGTAGCAGATAATTCCAGGCCATCTTCCCTTTTATACTTTATAACTTCTTTTTTTACATTCTGCAATGCAATAAAAGGATTCTTAAAGTGTGTTACTTCTTTTAATTCTCCTGTTTTAATATTTCTAAAGTAATAATTAGGATACTGACTTTTAGATTCTATTTTGGTTAATAATAATCCACTTTTTGTATCCTGAAAATCAATTATCGATTCTAAGGTTTCTTTTCCATCAGCACGCCATACACGTTCTGTATTTTTGTTTTTAATATTAAACTTATCAACAAAGGGACGTATTCCTTCAGCAGAATAACCATCGCCTAACAAATACATATAATCACCATCAATTTCTAAAGTATATTTCCCAAATTTATTTCTTTTAGTAACAAAACTTCCGGGATCATTGTATCTATCTTGATAATTTCTATCTGAAATTGTAATTACTTCCTGTTTAGCATTGGAAGGATTAAACATATAAGTTTTCATATTCCTTGTATTCCACCAATAATCTATTGCAAGTGCAAGTTCATCATTTCCCCAGGAAATGTATGCAAACCTGTTTATCGTCTTTAAAATAGATTTCTTTTTGCCATTAAATGGAGCATCTAAAGTAAATACTTCATCTCTAAATTCCACTTCAACTTCAGGATCTCCTTCATCAAGCACTTCAGCCCAATATAGAGTTGCAGGCTTATCTGAACGCCAGTTTAAATCGCGCATTCCTTTTCTTTCAGCCATAAATCCCTGAGGTAATTCTTCAATTAATGGAACTTCAAGTATCTTTTTAATTTCTTTTCCTTCTTTATCATAAATAATTGTTTTTGTTGGAAAACGGAAGTAAGGAACAATATAGGAAAATGGTCTTTCAATCGTTGTAACCAAAATATATTCACCATTCGGTGAGAAATTTAAGCCACTATACATATCAACATCTTTCCATATCTTTTTTGTACCATTAAGATCAACTTTATAAATTACAGACCTAACCAATTGTTCAAAATTGAATTCATCATTTTTATTTTTTAATAAATCCTGATACGTTCTGTTTTGCGCTTTTTGTCCTTCATTTATTGAAACTGTAGGTCCTGTAGGTATAGCTTCGCTTTCATTAATTAATGCTTTTTTATCTTCTGGTAAAAATTTAACTAATAATGATTTATTATCTTGTAACCATTCAAAAGGAGTTCCAATGTTAGCATTTATTTTATCTTCAGTTATCTTTTTTATTTCTGCTTTTGCAATGTCTAGAATCCAAAGTTCAACACCTTTTTTTGTTGTGTTTGTAAATGCCATCATCTTCTGATTAGGTGACCAAATAAAATTTGATAAACGTGGATTTTCAGGCAATCCATTTACATAATTTTCTTTGCCATTTTTAACATCTAATATTGCAATATCAGAATAATATCTTTCTCTGCTAGAAATATTTGTAAGCGGATTAATTCTTAATCCACCTAATCGAAGTTCTGTTTCAGAAAGTTCTTCAATACTTTTATATTGATTTCTATATCTTAAAACTGCATAATTAGCATCTTCAGTCATGCTAACAACTGGAGGGAGTTTAATATCAGCCAGTTCCATTATCTCTTTTGGCGGAATTTGATATTCTAGATCAAGTTGTGCATTGGTGCTTAATCCGAGTAGCACAATACATAAACTAATGAATGTTTTTTTCATTTTATAATAGGTTTTAGTGTTAGTAGTATGATTATGACAATTTTTTTCGGAAAATGTTTAATAACGTTGGCCGTCATTACGAATCATTGGAATAAACCTAACCGGAGCTACAACTTTCTTTTCAAGTTTACCATTTTTCTTTTCAAGCAACACCAATTCCTGTGTAATACTACCACCCAAAGGTATAATCATTTTTCCACCTTCTTTTAGTTGGTCTTCCAGTGGTTTAGGAATATCTGTTGGAGCACAGGTAACAATAATTGCATCAAAAGGGGCATGTTCTTGCCAACCTTTATATCCATCACCAATCTTAAAATTAATATTCTTATAATTTAAGGTGTTAAGTATCTTTTTGGCCTTTAATCCCAACGATTCGATAATTTCAATTGTATACACTTCTTTTACGATTTCTGCTAAAATTGCAGCTTGATATCCTGATCCTGTGCCAATTTCCAGAACCTTCATATTTTCATCTAGCTCTAATGTTTCAGTCATTAATGCTACTGTATAAGGAGTAGAAATGGTTTGTCCTTCTCCTATTGATAGTGGCCTGTCTTCATAAGCCATTCTTTCATAATTTGGAGGAACAAATAAATGTCTTTGTACATTTAACATAGCTTGAATAACCTGTGAATTATTAATGCCACGAGCAATAATTTGTTCACGTACCATCCTTTGTCTTACTTTTTCGTATTTATCTACAAAATTATTACCTGAGTTTGAAGGTAATATAAGTAATGTTGCTCCCAGGAAAATATATGGTAATAAATATTTTAAGGTTATTTTCATCATAATCTCAAAGATAAGCAAATTTAGCGTTTCGTGTTGATTATAATTATTTCTTTTTGATAAAATAATAAATCATACCAATAATTAAACCAACTATACACATGATTATTGCATATATAACCAATGAAGTAGATATCCCAATAATTATTGCAGGCAGAATTACTCCAATTAAGCAGAAAACAATAGAAAGATTAACGCTGTATTTATTTATTTTAGGATAAATCCACAGTATTACAATTAAAAATCCCAATGACATTGTAAGCGATACAAAAAAGAATGTTGTGTCAACAATATCACGTAATAACAATGCCATTATCACACCAAGAATCATTAATATCGTCATACTAATTCTTAATATTTTATTAAGATTGTTATGCTTTATAATACCCATTTTCTCGAAGAAATCCTGTGTAATTGATGATGCGGTTGTAAACATATAAGTATCGGCAGAAGAAGATACTGCTGAATAAATAATTACAACAGACAAACCAGATAAGCCAATAGGCAATAACTTACTAAATCCAATAATCAAAGATGTATCAGCACTAATATCTGGAATATCAATACGAATTATCATCCCTATCATTAAAAGGATAAATCCAATAATGAAATAAAAGACTGAAGATAAAAACAAACTCCTTTTAAAATGTTTTTGATTTTCAATTGCATAAACCCTTTGCCATAATTCTGGCGAAGCCATTGGTATAAAGAATCCAGCCAAAAAGAAATTTACAATTTCCTTTGTTGGTATACTAAATAATTCAGCAAATTCTATTTTAGGTTTAGTTTCCGACTTTATTAATAAGTAAATCATTAAGATAAAAAGCAAAAAAATACCCAAAGTTTGAATAACATCTGTTTTAACAACAGCTTTAAAACCACCTGCCAATAAATAAGCTAAAATAATTGTACCAATTATTATTACTGACCAATTGTAACTGATTGGGGTATACTCCTGCACCAATTTAGCTCCTGCTGTAAAATTAAGAACTACCCATCCAAACATGATAATGATAACAACTATAGCCGACAAATAACCAGCCCATTTCCCTTTTGTAAATAGAAAAAAATCAGAAAGAGTATAAAATTTTTCCTTATCACCAATCTTTTTTACTTTTTTACCAAAAAAATAGAAAACAAAAAGTCCGAAAACAGAACCGATAAAATACCAGTATGCACCAAGTCCATATAAATATACTAAGGCAGTATATGTCAATAATATGGCTGCTCCTATTCTGCTAGAAAATATGGTTGTTGTAGCTTCAAATGATTTAAGCTTTCTTCCAGCGATTAAATATTCTTCTTTATCTTCTTTTCTACTTGACCAAAAACCAACAAAAAGTATTATTACAAAATACATTGAAATAAAAATATAATCTACACTCCCTAACATATTCTATTGTTTGTTGATTAATACAAAAAGAAAAATAAAAAGTTCAATTTCATTAAGTTCTACCACAGTTTCTCGGGATACTTTCCTTGCTTAACTAATTGTTTGACTTTATTTATTACTAAAGGTTTATCTTCCTTATAAGTTACACCAAACCATTGATCTTTTGCTTCTAGTACTTTATAGCTTCCTAAACCATTATTAATTTGATGGCTTACAATTGATGGAATATAATATTCAGATTTTATATCAGATACATTTTTAATAATAAAATCTCGGAATTCAGATTCCAGATCATTGAATATTTTATGTGAAAAACCCCATAAATTCATTGAAACATATAAGTTACCATTCAATTCAAATTTTTTCTCGTTATCTTCAGCAAATATTTTATCACTTTCCCATCCAATCTTAGTTCTTTCAGTAATTTCAACTAAGTCATTATTCTTATTAACTTTACAAACACCCCTAGAAACCGTTCCATTCTCTGATAAGGTGTTTTTCAGCAGATATCCTGCCATACAATTTTTACTTGCATCATTATTTTGGGATTTCATGTAATCAGCAACCACCTTAAAAGCACTTTTACCATAAAAATCATCTGCATTAATAACTACAAAAGGTTCATTTATAACATCTTTAGCCATTAAAACAGCATGCCCGGTACCCCATGGTTTAACTCGCTCTTTTGGCACTTGAATCCCATCCGGAACATTATCCAAATCTTGAAATACATATTCAACTTTTATTTTACTGCTATATTTCTCAAAAAGAAGTTCTTTCATTTCCTTTTCAATATCCCTTCGAATAATAAATACTACTTTATTAAATCCAGCTTCTATAGCATCATATACAGAATAATCAATTATTATTTCACCACTGGGGCCAATTTGATCTAATTGCTTTAAGCCTCCATACCGGCTACCCATTCCTGCCGCTAATACTAACAATGTTAAATTCATATCTTAATCTATTGAATTTTAATTAATTAAATGCATAAATTATTTTATTGGTCGAAGTTTATATCCCCACAAGCTAAAGTATAAGATTACTAGATAAGCAGGAACACATATCCAATAAGCATATTGCGGTGTATTAACAAAATAATCAGCCAATGCACCCCAAACTAAAGGCAATGTTGCACCACCTGCAATAGCCATAATTAAAAGAGAAGATGCTGTTTTTATATGTTTTCCTGTATTATGTATTGCCAAGGGCCAAATTGCAGGCCAAACAATTGCGTTGGCAAATCCAAGCATCGCAATAAAAAACACTGATGTTGTGCCAGAAGTAAATATTGCTGCAGTAGTGAAAATTACGCCTAAAACCGCACTTAAAGCAAGTGCTACTCTTTGTGATATTACTTTAGGTATTAAAATTAATCCAATAAAAATATAACCTACAACCATTGCAATGAGTGTATAACTGGTAAATACCTTTGCTTTAGCAATATCAATACCTAATTGTATGCCATAACGAATAATTGTATCACCGGCAATAACTTCAACTCCAACGTAAAAGAATAATGCTATCACCCCCATCCATAAATGTGGTAAATGGAAAATACTTTTTACATCATTATTGCTTCCAGAAACTCCATTTGTATCATTATTTTCTTCACTTTCAATCTCAGGTAATGGTGAAAATCGCATCATAATTCCTAATAAAAATAAGCTTATTGCAATCACTGAATATGGTGCGATAGCTCTTCTAGCTAATGAATCTAGTGCCAATTCTTTAGCTTCTGCAGTCATATTTACTAAACTTTGCACAAACTGATCACCATCGCTTAAGATGAAATATGCAAGAATTACGGGTGCCAATGCACCAGCAATTTTATTACATATTCCCATTATACTAATTCTGCTAGCAGCAGTTTCTACAGGTCCAATTATTGTGATATATGGATTTGATGAAGTTTGTAATACAGTAAGTCCGGTTCCCAATATAAATAATCCGAATAAGAATAATGGAAATGAACGCAATAAAGCTGCCGGAATAAATATTACAGCACCAATAGCCATAATCCATAAGCCCAGCATCATTCCATTTTTAAATCCTGTTTTCTTTAATAACCATCCTGAAGGTATTGCCATTATAAAATATGCAATATAAAAGGAGAAAGCAACCAATAAAGACTGCAGATTATTTAATTCACAAGCAATTTTTAGATATGGAATTAAGATTCCATTTAACCATGTAATAAAACCAAATAGAAAAAATAGAACTCCAATTATGATCATTGAAGTTACAAACTGTCTTTTATTAGAATTCATTTATATAATTATTATTTTAATCTAACAAAAATATTAATTATTTAGAATTATCCATGTAATAAAGACTTTATTAAAATGATATAAAAAAATAAAATGGGAAACGTTTCAGAAGTTTTAATCTGCAATGAACAAAACAGATATAATATTTAATTGAAAAAGTGTTATTATGCTCTCTTTTTTCTAATAGTATTTTTAAAGATACTAATACTTTTTGTTTGCTTAACTTTTCTTTTTAATAGGTCTACTCTTAACATAAGCAGAATCAATAATCCAGTACTTATTATTGCTCTCACAGAATAAATTGTAGCTAAAGTACCTTTACTTGAAAGTAAGGCAAAAATTGGTGCAATCATCATTAAAATCCACACAGAATAAGGTTCTGTATTTTCTTTCGATTGCCATAATCTTATTATGACAGGAAAATATGCTATTACTAAAATTAGTTGTATTAACAAATGAGAAAGAAAGTGTGTTTTTGTAATAAACCAAAATAATGTAATTAAAATAACAGCTAATAAGCAAAATTTATCAAATCGGGTAAACTTAGAGCTCGTATCTCCCCAAAAATAAATTACTACTGTAACTGAAGTCACTAATATTATATCAGCTGTATTTAATATATTATCCCAGATACTGAAATTTCCTTCAGCTAAATAAGTAACAAGACTCATAGTTACTGCAATAGAGAAGAAAAACCACATAGCCAAAGCAGGTTTAATTTTTTGCTTATATGTGAGAATACAGTACCTAACTCCTATTATTAAGGTAATTATGGATACTGAAAATATTGAAAATTCTTTCATATTTTGCTTTTTGCAAATGTACTATGATTTCTAAATACTAAATTCGGTTTATATGTGTTTTTAATTATATTTTAGAATTAATTTTAAGTAAATTAGCTATAAATAACATAAAAATATCATGAGTATAGAAAAAATTGAAAGCATACTATTTCAGAATAAAACTAAAGATCAATTAATTGAAGATACCATTGCAAGTTTAAGCGGTTTGTTAGCAGATACTTTTACGGGTGATGATGCGAATGCACTTAAAAACGAATTCCCTGAAAAAACTCAATTAGAAAATATTGGAATTCAATTAAAATCTGTTGCTTTTTTTGTCAATCACAAAGAACTTGAAGTTCCTTGTATCGAAGTTTGTATTGAGCTGGTGCATGAGGATTTAAAAATTGAAATAGGTAGTTACTCTATCATATTTAATGCTGAATGTGAACAAGTTGATGAAATTCTGAATTTATATTAGCATGAGATTTTTTCTTTTATTTACTCTGTTCTTATTTATTCATCATAAATCTTTTCCACAATTATTTCAAATCGACAATTCTGTTGAAGTAAAGGAACTTTTACAGAAATACTTTATTAAAAAAAATCATAATGGGATTTTAATTGATAAAATAAGGTATAAGGGATTGGATTATTCTAAAGCACTATTTTATTATCAGGGTAATCAAAATGTTTTACCCCCATACGGTCTTGTTTTAAGCACAGGAAATGTTATTGATGTTTTGGGTCCAAATAATAAAACAGCTTCTACTGAAAGCTACTTAAAAGGTGACAACGATTTATCCAAACTCTATCATAATTCTAAAACTTTCGACGCAGTAGTTATTGAATTTGATTTTATTTCATTAACCGATAGTATTAGTTTTGTTTTTCAATTTGCTTCTGATGAATATCCTGAATATGTAGATAAGGGAGTTAGCGATATATTTGGTTTTTTTGTAACCAACACAAAAACAAATGAACAACACAACCTTTCTAAGCTTAGTACAAATGGTGATCCTATAACAATTGATTTAATAAATAGCAAGTCGAATAATCAGTACTATGTTTCAAACAATTCATTTGAAACAAGTTATGAAAATACCTTAAGCCACTTTGAATATTATGAAAACTATAAATTATTTCAATTTGATGGCTTTACCAAACCTATTTATACAGGAATAAAACTTGAACCATTTGCTAAATATCACTTTAAAATTGCATTGGCTGATGTTGGAGACCGAAGATTTGATTCGTGGGTATTTATTAAAGGAAACTCTTTTATCAGTAATGGAAATAAAATTGATTTAACAGATGAGAATATCAATAATTTTATAGATTTTAATAAACTAGATAGCCTAACATTGAATTCTGAAGACAATGGTTATAGCATATTTGTTCCAGTCTATTTTAAATACAATTCATCTGCATTAACTCAGGAATCAAAGCAATATTTAAATGACTTAAAAGAATTACTTTATTACTCAAAAAACAACCTAATTATTAAAGGCTATACCGACGAATCAGGTTCGGAAGTTAATAATAAGATATTATCACAATACAGAGCCAATCAAGTAATGCAATATTTAATTGAAAATGGCATTGAAAAAGAAAGGATAAAAGCTTTAGGTATGGGTGAAATAAAAAAAGGCGAATTAAACATAAAATCTAGAAAAGTAGAAATCAATATATTAAAAAAAGGCTCCATTTAGGAGCCTTATGCTTTTTATTATCTGGCACCTTTAAAAGCCAGCTCCAGGTTTTCTTCTAATCGCTTATAAACTTCTTCTTCAGATCCTATACCATCAATTGTATAAATTTTCTTTTGCTTTTCGTAGTAATCCAAAACAGGTCTCGTTCTATTCTCAAAGCTTTCTAAACGTCTAATAATCACATCTGTATCCATGTCGTAATATCTTCTCTTCTCAGTCTTACTTCTGGCACTTAAGCGTTTAATTGATTCCAGTGTTGGTAAATCAATATTAAACACACAGGATACTGATGAATTAACTTTTCTTAATAATCCATCTAAAATATAGGCTTGAACAATCGTTCTTGGATATCCCTTAAAGAAGAATCCATTTGCATCCTTATGAGTTTGAATCTGCTTTTCAATTAATTTAATAGCGAACTCATCAGGTACAATATCTCCTTTTTCCATATATTCTTTAGCTGCTAATCCCATTTCAGTTCCTTTTTCAATTTCTTTTCTTAGTAATGAACCTGTTGAAATATACACCAAATCATATTTTTCAGCCAACAATTTACCTTGGGTACCTTTGCCAGATCCAGGAGGACCAAATAAAACTACATTTAACCATGTTTTTGTCAGTGATTGCTCAACAACATTGGTTATTCTTTCAAATATTTCGTCTATTGATCCTACTCCGTCAACAGAATATTTAATTCCTTTTTCATTGTAAAAATCAGCTACAGGAATCGTTTTGTTCTTATATTCTTTTAATCTATTCTTAATAACATCCAGCGTATCATCAGGTCTGTTTTCCTTTTTAGCACGTTCAAGCATTCGTTCCATTAATAAATCTTCAGGAACTTCAAGACTTACCATACAATTTAACGATGTGTTTAATTTTGTAAGTAAACCTTCAAGTATATATGCCTGTACAACTGTTCTTGGAAAACCATCAAATAAAAATCCATTTACATCAGTATTTGTTTTGATTTTCTTTTCAATTATCTGAACAATAATTTCATCTGATACCAGTCCGCCTGTTTCAATAACGCTTTTAGCCTTTAAACCTAACTCAGATCCTTCTGCAATTTCTTCTCTTAAAATATCACCGGTTGAAATATATGCAAGGTTATATTTTTCAATCAGTTTCCTCGATTGTGTTCCTTTTCCTGCCCCTGGCGGGCCAAATAATGCAATGTTATACATAAGTTAATTTTTAGAGTTTTAACCGTTAGCTAAATTAATATTTAATCACTTATAAAACAATCCGGATACAGTAATTGTAATCAATTCTACTTTGGATCAGATAAGAAATAAATGGCGATACCTGCAATTAATAAATTGATAATTAACTCCATATCCAGCCCTCTATCAACAACATTTAAAATATTATAAATTGAAATAAATGTGATTATAAAACCTGATATAACAGTTAAAGTAGCTTTTTTAACAAAGCCGGTAACAAAAATTATTGAACTGAATATTAAAAATAAAGCGGCAATATAAAATTCTACCTTACTTAATTGAAATCTTGAAAAGCGTTGAAAATACTCTTCATACGCATACAATAATAAGCCGACTCTTATTAACCAAATAGAAACCGGCAATAAAGCTTTAATAGGTTGCATAATAGTTAGGTATTAAAATTATCTGACTAAAATAAGAAAAAAATAATAATTCCTACACATGAGAAAAATAAACCCAACCATGTTTAATAAATAAATATTGCTTTATCAATAATTAAACTTTGCATATCTTTATCTTGTCAAACAGGCAATAACCAAAGAATTTAATTCAATATCAATAATTATGAAAAAGTATATATTAGCAGGCATTTTTATGTTTTTGAGTTTATCAATGTGTTTATCTCAAGATTCAGAATGGTTAACATATTATGAAAAATCTAATTTTCTCGAAACTCCAAGATATAATGAAACAATTGAATACTCCAGGAAGTTAGCTGATGCATCTCCTTATATTATATTTGAATCAATAGGTACCAGCCCACAAGGAAGAGAAATTCCTTTGCTAATTATTGACAAAAAAAGAAACTTTACTCCTGAAAGTGTAAAAGCATCAGGAAATGCAATTCTTTTAGTAGAAGCCTGCATTCATGCTGGTGAATCGGAAGGTAAAGAAGCAGGATTAATGTTAATTAGGGATATCTTAATACACAATAAATTTCCCAAATTGCTTGAAAATACAACATTGCTTTTTATTCCTATTTTTAATGTGGATGGACATGAAAGATTTAGTGCATACAATAGAATTAATCAGAATGGACCTGAAGAAATGGGTTGGAGAACTACAGCACAAAATATTAATATGAATAGAGACTTTTTAAAAGCTGATGCTCCTGAAATGCAACAATGGCTTAAATTCTTTAATGAATGGATGCCAGATATGTTTATTGATATTCATACTACAGACGGAGCGGATTATCAATATTCGATAACTTATGGTATGCACACAATGGGAGAAATGAATAAAGAGCACACTGAGTGGCAAAATAAATACCTGGAAACTATTGAAAAAGATCTAATTAAAGATGATGTTTTAATGTTCCCTTATGTTTCATTCAGAAGATGGCATGATCCAAGAAGTGGTTTAATAAGAAGAACTGCTTCACCAAGGTTTTCAACCGGTTATGTAACAAATCAAAATCGGCCTGCCCTTTTAATAGAAACTCATATGCTTAAAAATTATAAAACCAGGGTTGAAGCCACTTATCATATGTTACGCCATACGATTGAAGTTATAGACAAAGAATATGAAGATTTAATTGCAATAAATACTAAAACGGATAATGAAACAAAACTCTTAGCAAATAAAGAATTTATAATCGATTATTATACTTCACAAAACGATAGTACAACTGTAAAATTTAAAGGTGTTGAATATGATATAGTTCATAGTGATCTGACAGATGGTATTTGGGTGCAATTTAGCGATAAACCAAAAGAATATGAACTAGTGCTATTTGATAAACTGATGCCAGGAAATAAGGTTAAAATGCCCGAAGCTTATATAATTCCTGTTGAATGGACTGATGTAATTAATAGAATAAAAGTTCATGGAATAAACTATGAAGTTTTAAATGATAATAAAGAGTTTGAAATTTCTACTTATCGATTTTCAAATGTGCGATTTGCAGGCTATCCATATGAAGGAAGACAAATGGTACAGGATTTTGATTTGGAAGAAATAAGGATTAATAAAGTATTTTTGAAAGGATCAATTATTGTCCCTGTAAATCAGCGAACAGCTAAAATTATTGCTCACTTACTTGAACCTATTGGGCCCGATTCCTTTGTTCGTTGGGGATTCTTTAATTCCATATTCGAGCGTAAAGAATATGTAGAAACTTATGTGATGGAAGTAATGGCACGCGAAATGATAAAAGATAAGCCTAAATTAAAAGAAGAATACGAACAAGCAATTAAAGAACATCCTGAAATATATAATAACCAATGGGCTAAAATATTCTGGTTTTTTGAACGAACTCCATATTGGGACCAGCAAAAAGATTTATATCCCGTAGGTAAAATTTATCATTTTAATTAAAAAGCTATTATATAACCATTCGAACCTTACATAATACATCTCAATTTTAAAAGCTGATACTTTTTTTTTTCAAAAAGTAAACATTAAAAAGTAAGATATTAAGCATTAATGAGCTGTTTATTAATATTTTTAGTTTTATTTCAACAGTTAATTATGGCAAATTAAAGCTTGAATATTAGCTGTATTTAGTACAATTGAAATTTTATTAATAAAAAATTATTCATATCTTTAAAACAATAAACTATTTATTAATTTTTTATAGAATGTTGCTTAATTTAATGTATCATTTGTAAATTAATATTAAGATTTTACATTCGAATTATTTTGAAATAATTTATTGATTTTTAGGGCTAATCACCCATTTATGACAAGTGGTAGGAAAAATTCTTTGCGAAGCTACCCTAAATAAATGACCAAAGCGAGAAAATTGAAAATCGTTAAGAGTAAATAAAATCAAATACCTATTTATCTATGAAATTTTTAAAATACCCTGCTATGTTTATTGGAGCAGTTGCATTGCTCACAGGTTTTAATGCATGCGATAAGGATGATGACGATGGTGATAGTAAGGAATGTTGTACATATTCTTATACCTATGGCGAATCAACTATAAAGTGGAAAGCATGTTCAGATGGAACATATAGTGTATCCTATGATGGAACAGTAGTATACTCTGGTAATTGGGAAGATGATTATGATAGCTGGAGTGAAATGAAAGCGATGATTTTAGAAAATTATGATGGCGCAAAGTGTGACTAATTTTATAAAGCCTGTTCGTATCTTTCTACAAAGAGCAGGCTTTATTTTTTCTTTTTAAATTAAATTATGAGTAAAGCAAAAATAAATGAATTTAAAGGTTATGAAATATTAGCTAATGTATTCCTTAAAATTCATAGAACTATAAATAAATTTTCTGGTCAATTTTATAGGATTGCTGACAAACTTCGTTTTGAACAATACAAGATTCTTTTTGGTGAACGTGATGATGATATTTATATATCAACTTACCCTAAGTCGGGCACAACGGTTATGCAAATGATATTGTACCAGCTTACAACTGATGGAAATATGGATTTTAATCATATTTATGATGTATCACCATGGATAAGAAACGCATCACATAAAAAACAAGCTCCTGTTAAATTGCCATCCCCCCGATTAATAAAAACACATGATTACTATCATAAATTTCAAAAAAAAACAAAAGGGAGATTTATATATGTATATAGAAACGGTATGGATGTAGCTGTATCACTTTATCATCAACAAAAAAATTACAATAAAAGTGATTTGGAATTTAATAAATTTCTTACCACTTTCTTTAAAAGAAAAGCGTGGTTTAAACATACTAAAGACTGGTTCCGAAATAAGAATAACTTTCCTGTATTATATGTTAAATATGAAGATTTAATTAAAAACAAGAAAAAAGAAATTATGCGGATAATTGATTTCTGTGAATTAAAATCAAGCGAAGAAGCCATTGCAAGAGCTATTAAATACAGTAGTTTCGATTATATGAAAAAACATGAAAATAAATTTGGAGACCAACCTGAAGAAGAACGTAAAAAAATATATAACCAATTTATTAGGAAAGGAAAAGTAGGCGAAGGAAAAGAAAATTTTAGCAAAGAACAGAAAAATACTTTTGAAAAACATTACAATAAAATGGTTAAACCACTTGAAAATAAAGTCTTTTCAGTTAATTAATAAGTCTTTTTTATCATTAAATAAAAAGACTGGTTTATTTCCTTAAATTAATTTCAAAATTAAAAAATACTCAGATGTATCAACAAATAAACTGATACAAACAACAAACTAAATATGAAAATGAGAAACGGAACAAAGATTTTTATAATAATAGAGATCCAGATAATTTTATTATTAATTGTCTTTATGATAGTAAAAGTGGAAAAGCTCAACAAAAAAGTATATAACACCAATAAGTTTGTCTACGAAGTTTTATCCAATAAAAGAATTGAACTGTTAAATACAATTAATGAAGAAGATATTATAATAGGCAAAGCAGATGCACCTGTTACAATGATTGTATATTCACGTTTTGATTGCTCTGCATGTAATTCGTTTTTTATTGACAATTATGAGCAATTGAAAAACGAGTTTATAGACAATGGTATTGTAAAATTAGTTGTAAGATACCTTGTTCACCAGTCAAAACCTCGAACATTATATTCCACTAAGTGCGCATATTATGCTTTTCAAAAGGGATATTATGATACATTTTTGAATCAAATGGGAGAAATATATCCTACAATAGATACTTCTGCTGTAAAAAATATTATGTTAGACTTAAAAATTAACCCGGATAGTCTAAATAATTTTACTGAAAATGTTGCAATAGAAAAAAAATTATTGAAACAGGCTAATGAAATGCGAAACGCAGGAATTAGGTATACACCAACCATATTTGTTAATAAACAACAATTAATAGGTAATCGTAATTTTGAAAATTTAAAACGTATAATTTTTGAAGAGTTAGATAATGAAATATGTGAATAAAAGAATATACATACAAGCATTTTCATTAAACATCTATCCTATCGGAAAATGAAGTTAATACAATAAATAAATGTAATTTTACAACTCAATTATTATAAAAACAGTAAATAAATTAATATGAAAAAGATTTTTTTAATTCTATCAGCTGCTTTACTCGTTTTTAGTCAATGTACAACAATGACAAGTAAAGAAACTATTACCGATCAGAAAAACATTAACGATCAGGTAATAACTGAAACAGTTAATACGATTGTTGATAATACTGAAAACGCAAACGAAGAACTTATTCACCGTGGTATAGCACATGCTGCATCCCTGTGGAGAACTTCTGACGGTACACCGGATGCATTTAAATTATTCTGTAAAGAAAACTACATTGTAAATAATGCAGAAAAAGAAATGGTTTTCAACAAGATATCTAAAAATTTTGAATCACTATGGGGACATAATAATAAAGTTATTCTGGATCTTAGTGAGAATATTAATGAAGATAACGGTACATTACATTCTATTGATGCAATGTTTGCTGCGTATAGCCCGGGAGCACATTTTACTGATGATTTTTATGCAAATAAAATTGCTTTTATTATTGCTTTAAATTACCCTCCATACTCATTAGATGAAAAGAATGAATTAGGAAAGAACTGGACATCTTTAGAATGGGCATATGCTCGTTTAGGAGATGTTTTTGATGCACGTGTGCCAGCCGAACTATCGCAAAAGATAGGTGCTATAGGTACAAATTCTGAAATCTATATAGCAGATTATAATATCTACATGGGCCATCTTATAAATAATAATGGTGAAAAATTATTCCCTGAAGATATGGTTTTACTTTCACACTGGAACTTACGTGATGAAATTAAATCAAACTATGCGAATGCTGAAAAGGGCCTTGAAAAACAAGATATGGTTTATGATGTAATGAAACACATTGTAAATCAAACCATTCCAGAAGCTGTTATAAATTCTGGTAAATATGACTGGAACCCTATAACAAATAAAACTTATAAAGAAGGTGAAGAAATCGAGCTTACTGCTGAACCTGATACACGTTACCAGCAAATATTGGATAATTTCAATGCAATGAAAGCTACAGATGAGTATTATGCAGATTACAATACATTCATTAAAAGAGCATTCTCTGGTTCAAAAGAAATACCACAGGAAGAAGTTGAAAACTTATTTGATGAGTATTTATCATCTCCTGTAGTTAAAGATGTAGCTGAACTAATTAAAAAGCGTTTAGGCAGAGATTTAAAACCTTACGACATTTGGTATGATGGTTTTAAAGCACGCAGCTCAATCTCTGAAGAAACTTTAAACGATATAACTCAAAAGAAATATCCTGATGCAAAAGCCTTAGAAGCTGATTTAGGAAATATTCTTAAAAAATTAGGCTGGAGTAAAGAACGCGCAGAGTTTATTGCTTCTAAGGTTGAAGTAGATGATGCTCGTGGTTCAGGTCATGCCTGGGGTGCAGAAATGAAAGCTGAAAATGCTCACTTACGTACAAGAATTGTAGGAAAAGGAATGGATTATAAAGGCTATAATATCGCAATTCACGAGTTTGGACATAATGTAGAGCAAACAATTTCATTGCACGATGTGGATTATTATATGATGAATGGTGTTCCAAACACAGCATTTACAGAAGCATTGGCATTCATTTTCCAAAAGCGTGATTTACAATTATTAGGATTTGCAAATAATGATGAAAACAAAGAATTTCTGCAAACTCTTGATAACTACTGGTCTGTATTTGAAATTATGGGTGTTTCAATGGTTGATATGAAAAC
>CAZPMA010000009.1:0-47759 GCA_964587535.1 uncultured Bacteroidales bacterium | reverse complement strand
CCTTCACCGTATTTATAATCTATTTCTTTTGAGATTTTAAGTGCTTGTTCTGTATAATCAAGTGCCTGTGTTAATGATCTTTGCCTAGTCTTTACAGCTAAATCGTTTAAGACATCTACTTTCTCAGATCCTTTTACTTGTTTTAGCAATAACAATAAACTATCCGTTTGGTTTTGAGATTTTAAATCAGTTACACCAATTAAAATAAGTAGTAATATGAAACAAGTTATTTTATTCATCAAATAACTATGAAAAATATAGGTGGACAGTTTTGGTTATATTATTCTTTAAAACAAATCAACGGAAATATTTTGTATAAATGCTGTATATGTAATTTCGTCTTCTAATCTGGCTTCTGACAAAAGAATTAATACAGGTATTTCTTCTCCTTCTTTGTTCTCAATGTTAATCTCTGTTCTTTGTCCTACAGTTTTTTCCGCTTTAGGGTCTAAATATGACTGAATAAACTCATCATCATATATTTCTTTTGGGAATAGTTTCTTAATGTTACGACCTAAAACAACATCTCTTTCAATTTGCCATAGTTCCTCAGCTGCTTTGTTAAAAAATTTCACAACACCATTTTGATCAATTGTAACAATTGCATCTAGTGCTCCTTCAAGTGTTCTTTCATTTCTGATTTTAGAACGTTCAATTTCTTTAAATTGCTGTTTTACTTCTTCTTTTGCTTTCTTCAATTGTGCTTTTAAATCTATACGAGACATTCGAAGTTCTTCTTCTTGTTTTTTAAGTAACTCAGTCTGCTTTTTAGACTCAATTTCCATCAATTTCTCATTTGTTTCATCATATCCGATATAAATAACTTTGGCAATATCATCGTACATATCCTTTACTGCAGATAAAGAAACTCTAATCCATATATCTTTCTCATCTTTAGACCTATGTCTGATTGATCCCTCCCATATTTTCCCTTTAGCAACATCTTCCCACAAATCGCGTACTTTTGTTAATTCAGATTTATCAACAAAATCAAAAATGCTTTTTTCCTTAAGCTCAAAAAGTGAATACTCCATCAAATCGACAAACTTTTGATTACACTCTAATAAATCTCCGGTAGGTAAGAACTCTACCTTTATACTTGATTGATTCAAAGCGTTTATTTGTCCCTGATAATCGAGGCTCAATTTCTTTTGTTCTGTAGTATCAATTGCCAGGAATAATATTTTTTCAACTGTTCCGTCATCTCTTCTCATACATGTGTAAGTAGACATGGTCCATAAATCCCGTCCTTGTTTAGTAACATGTTTCATATCCCCTTCAAAGTGTTTACCGCCATTAGCCAGGCTTTCCCACAATTTATTAAACCACTCTTTATCTTTCTCGTTAATAAACATTGAGATGTTTTTTCCTTCCACATCTGAATTTTTATCATATCCTAATTTCTTTAAAAATCTTGTATTAGCATATAACAATATTCCATCTGCACTATATTCGGCACGAATTAATGTATGATTTACAGCATTGGTAAAAGTTATAAATTTTTCGCTTTGACGAGCAGCTTCTTCTTGGGTAGCTTGCAACTCTTCCATATTCTGGCGCATTTGCTCTTCTTGCTCTGCAAGTGTTTCCGCTTGTTTTTGCGATTCTTTTAATAATTTTGCTGTACGTGTATTAATTTTAACATTAGAGATTGTAGAAGCTACACTTTCTGCAACTTTTTCAACAAATTCAACAATATGTTTATCAATATCTTTTAAAGATCCTATTTCAAGTACCCCATGCACTTGATCATTTATTTTTAATGGCACTACGATAATACAGTTAGGGACTGCTTCTCCTAAGCCAGAAGTAATATGGACAAATGTATCTGGGATGCTTTTCATGTAAATAGTTTCCATTTCCAGAACTGCAGCACCAATAACACCTTCGCCTAACTCAACTCTCTTATCTGCAAACTTTCTTCTTTCATAGGCATAACATCCTGTCATTTTTAAATATTTATCATACTCATCTTCGTCTTCAATTATAAAAAAGGCTCCTTGATTAGCATTAATGTATTTAACTAAATTGCTAATAACATTATAAGAAAGTTCTTCGATATTATCTGTATCATTTCTTAGAATTTCTCCAAATTTTGCAAGTCCTTCTGCTACCCAATTTCTTTGTTCATCTTCTTTACGTCTTTTTTCTTCTTCTTCTTTATTTATCTTGAGATTATTTCTTAAATCAAGAATAGACTGACCAAGCACATCATCTTCTCCTTGCACTTTATATTCAGCATCAATATTACCATACCTGATTTTTTCAACAAATCTGAAAATTCTTTGATTTTTATCAAATTCATTTTTTAAAGATGAATGTAACTCTTCGGATGCGTTAGCATATTTTCGGCTTAACAGATATGCATAAAAAGCTAAAACGACAGGTGCGAGATCAAGAATTAAATAAACAGGATTATTTCTATGCAATTCTACTATTTCAGAAAAACTAATGTGTTTAATAAAAAAGTCGACAACTAAAATAAATAATACTGTAAATATTCCAATAATAAATCCCGTTACAGTGTATCTAAAAATTATACCTTGGGTTTTTCTTTCTTTCATATATCGTTGCAATATTTTTTTGGAAAATAAAAATAATAAATTGATTGAGCAAATTTCAAGGCACTAAGTATTTATTTTATGACATTTTTTGCACTATTTTATTTTTTATTCAAATTTTAAAATAGCAAATTCTGCTCAATATATAAAACACCAATATGGACTTAAATTTACACTAAATTGATTAAAAAATAAGAATTATGACAATTATTTTCTAATGCGCTATTTTTAACATATATGAAGCTATTTGGTCTAAAGGCAATACTTTATCTGCAGCACCCAATTTAATGGCTTCTTTTGGCATACCGAAAACAACACATGATTTTTCGTCTTGAGCAATTGTTTGAGCACCTTCTTCTTTCATTTCTAGTAGACCCCTTGCTCCATCGTCACCCATACCAGTCATAATTATTCCTATTGCGTTAGCTCCAGCATATTTTGCAGTTGATCTGAATAAAACATCTACAGATGGACGGTGCCTGTTAACAAGTTGTCCTTGTTTTACTTCAACATAATATCTAGCTCCGCTTCTCTTTAGTAATGTGTGAAAATTTCCTGGAGCGATCAAGGCTCTGCCACGTATAACCGAATCACCATTTGCTGCTTCTTTAACTGTTATTCTAGATAAATCATTTAATCTATCGGCAAATGAAGTTGTAAACTTTTCAGGCATATGTTGAACAATTACAATGCCGGGAGAATCGGGTGGTAAAGCTGTTAAAAATTCAGTTAATGCTTCTGTTCCTCCTGTTGATGCCCCTACAGCAACAACAAGCTCTGTAGTTTTTATCATGCTATGAGTATTTCCACGAGGAATAACTGCATCTGCTGTATATTTAGGTTGCACTTGTATTGAAGGAGAAGAAACTTTTCTTTTTACTTTAGCATGACCTGCTGCCTTTATTGCTTGACAGATTCTCATCTTTGATTCATAGATAAAGTCTTTAGAATACATTTGTGGTTTTGTAATTATTTCAACTGCACCATATTCTAAAGCTTTAATGGCGGTTGCTGTTCCTTTTTCTGTTAAACTTGATATTATTACCACAGGAATTGGGTGTTGAGACATAATTTTCCTTAAAAAGGTCAACCCATCCATTTTAGGCATCTCAATATCTAATGTAATCACATCAGGGACTTCATTTCGTATTTTTTTTGCTGCCACATAGGGATCAGAAGCAGTTCCCATTACTTCTAATTCTGAATCTGATTTTATAATTTCTGATAAACTTTGTCGGACTACAGCAGAATCATCTACTACAAGAACCCTAATTTTACCTTCTAACATCCAAAATAAATATTAAAATTTAATTATAAATCTTTAACTTGTCGTTGAACATACCTTTGTTTCACAGCACCGTTTTCTGTACAAAAAATAATTTTGCGTCCTAATTTACCTCCCACACTTTGACTTACAATATTAATTTTTTGTTCATTTAAAAACTCAAAAGCCAGTTTAATATTTCTTTCCCCTATATTAAACTGAGGAGTTTTTGTATCAATAACTTCACCTCCACCAAAAACCTTTGCTACAATATTAAATTTCTTACTACCAAAAGAATACATTTTTTCTAACAATTTTTCGATAGCAATATTACCATATTTTGGTGATGCCAGTCCCTCACCATTCCAATATGGAAGCATATAGTGGCACATCCCACCAACTTTTAGGGTTTTATCCCAAAAACATACTGAAACACAAGAGCCTAAGATTGTATTAATCTGACAAGGTTCTTCGCTTGCATATATTGCTGCAGGATATAAAAAATGCGACTTGGGATTGTCCATTTATAATGTTCTAAAAAGTTTCTATATCATTTTCTCCATTAAAGTCTTTTTCGTCATTAAAGTAGAGTTCATTTCCATCAAATGCAAAGCCACTAACTTGAGAATCATTCTCTGGAATTGATATTGTAAAGCTTGCCCCTTGGCCTATTTCACTTTGTATGTCAATACTCCCATTTAATAAATCTAGCAAAGCTTTGTTAATCGACAATCCCAGACCATGGCCACGATGAATTGAATTAATTCCCGAATCCAATCTTTTAAATCGATCAAATATTATTTTTTGGTTTTCAATTGATATTCCAGAACCATTATCTTTAACAGTTATCACAATTGAATTTTCTTCTTTTGAAGTAATAATATCAATTGTCTTTTCTTCGTAACTAAACTTAACGGCATTGCTTAACAGGTTTGAAAGTGTAAGTCTAAGTTTCTCTGGATCGGTTTTGAAGAAGAAAGGTTTACCATGTTCAACTTCAATATTAAATTCAAAATTAATCTTCAATTTTTTCTTTTTGCATTCATATTTAAACGATTCAATCACACTTTCGATCAAATGTTTAACATCTACATTTAATATTTCAGGGAAAATTTCACCTGCTTCAAGTTTAGCTGCTACAAAAATATTTCTTAGCTGAAAATCCAAATTAAATGCTTCCGAATAAATCAGTGAAACCATTGAAATTACCTTTTTCCAGTTTTCTTTTTCAACAGATAAAATATTTTTTGATAATGCTAAAATGGATGCAAAAGGATTAATTATTTCATTTGTAATATTTGAAATAAAATGGCTTTTTAAGGCCTCAGAATCTTCAAGTTTACGATTTACTTTTTTTAACTCTTCGTTTAGTTCCTGAACTTCTTTTAGAGTTTGTTTATTATTTTCAAAACGTTTTTTTAACTCTTCAATTAATTCTTTATCAGCTAGATCACTCATATTATTTGATTTAAATACGTTTAAATATGGTTGGTTTAATTTGATTAAGTGGGACATCCATCCCAATTATTGATTCTGAATGACCAATAAAAAGATATCCACCCGTTTTAAGCTTCATACATAATTTATTTATTACTTGTTCTTGAGTATCTCTATTAAAATATATAAGAACATTTCTACAAAATATAACATCAAACATATCTGGCAGATTATAACTATCGCCCATAAAATTCAAACGACTATACTTAGCTTTTGCCCTCAACTCTTTCACAACTCTTACGGTTCTTTTTTCCCTGTCTTTGCTACGTAAAAAATATTTTTTCTTTAACTCAAGAGGAATATTTGCAATTCTTTCTTCCTTATAAATAGCTACAGATGCATCTTGTAATATCTTTGTTGATAAATCTGTTCCTAAAATTGAATAGTCAAATTTTTGATTCTTCAATTTAAATTCATTTAAAACAATTGCTATTGTATATGGTTCTTCTCCACTAGAACATCCTGCACTCCAAACTTTTAAATTATAATTTGTTGATTTTTGCATAAATTCTGGTAATACAGTAGAGTTTAGAAAATCAAAATGAACGGGTTCTCTAAAGAAATCCGTTTTATTTGTACTCACCACATCCAACATATGGATAATCTCGTTTTTTTGTCCTTTATCACTAAAAACATAATCTGCATAATCTTTAAATGAAGTAATTTTTAATTCTCTTAATCTTTTCTGTAAACGACTTTGTAACATCACTTTTTTTACCGGAGGCATTTTTATTCCAGATTGCTTATATACAAAATCGCTTAAACGATTAAAATCATCGTTTGTCATTTGAGCACTAAAAATTTTATTTAAAGTATCATCTACCATATCAGTTTTGTTTAAAAAGATGAAATTTCACCCTCTCAATAAAAAGGTTTTTAAAGATTTAAACCTTAATTAACTTTTGTTTGAGTAATTAACATTTTATAATTAATAATTTTAAAATTTTTCATATCCATCATCGAGATCGTCATACATTTTTAAATTAAATCCCTGATTATCTTTATCTTCTTTTTGTACAATTTTATTCTCTTCTTTCTTATTTTCAGCTTTTATATTTTCTTTCTTATTATTAAAACTTCTCTTTATTTTAGCTTTGAATTCTTTTTGTTGTCCAATACTAAAGTAAGATATATTGTCTTTCAACTGCTGTGCCTGACTTGCTAATTCTTCTGAACTTGTTGCAAGTTCTTCGGAAGCAGCTGCATTTTGCTGTGTAACTTGATTTAATTGCTGAATTGCGTTATTCACCTGATCGGCACCTGAGTTTTGTTCTAAACTAGCAGCCGATATTTCCTGCACTAATTTGGCAGTTTTACCAATTTCTGGTATTATTTTACCCATTAACTCCCCTGCTTCTTCAGTAACTTTTAAGCTTTTATTTGATAAACTCACAATTTCATCGGCAGCGATTTTACTTCTTTCTGCTAATTTTCTAACTTCAGCAGCAACAACGGCAAAACCTTTACCATGCTCTCCTGCTCGTGCAGCTTCTACTGCAGCATTTAAGGCAAGAATATTTGTTTGGAATGCAATATCGTTTACTACTGAAATTTTATCAGCAATTTGTCTTATTGAACTTAAACTCTCTTGCGCTGCTCCTGCCACTTTCTCTATCCCAGTTGCTGCTTCTATTGATATTTTTTCTGTTTGCTGCGCATTATCTGCATTTTGTTGAATATTAGAAACCATCTCTTCCATGGATGAAGAAACTTCTTCGGCAGATGAAGCTTGTTCACTTGCTCCTTGCGAAAGTTGCTGAGAACCAGAGCTAACTTGCTGACTAGCAGAAGCTATATTATCTGAACTTAAATTTACACTTTCTACAATATCTCTTAATTGGATTACCATTCGATTCAAGGCTTTAGCAAGAATTCCTATTTCATCTTCCTGATCTAACTCTATTGTTGCTGTTAAATCTCCGTCAGCAACCTTACCTGCAAATAAAACTCCTTTATTAAGTGCAGTACTTATATTCTTTGAGAAGAAATAAATGATAGCAACAAATATTGCAACAGCAATTATTAGTGAAATAATCACTGAATTTCTGACTTTTCCTAAAGATTTTAATTCTACTTCTTCAAAAAAAGATGCAGCTACATAAGAATCAATTTCAGGAATATATTCAAAATACTGATATTTCCACTTTCCATCATCAGATTCCGGCCATTTGTATTTTGATTTATCTTTTTCTACATTGCTACTCAACATTTGCTTAAAAAATGTATACTGATTTCCCTTTTCCCCTTCCAATGATGGATGAATAATAAAAGTTCCATCTTTAGCTATTAGAAATGGGTATCCAGTTTCGAAATATTGCTTACTATCAAAAATTGCTTTTAAGCCTTTTAAATCCTTTTCTTTAACACCAACATATAAAATACCTTCTATTTGACCATCAATATAAATAGGCTCATATGCTGTTAAATAATAATCATCAACAACAAAAGCTCTTCCTTTATAAGTTTGTCCTGCTTCAATTGCTTGCACAACAGGAGAATTATCTGGGATATAAGTTCCTATTGCACGTTCTCCATCTATATTGCGAACATTTGTTGAAATCCTTAGATAACCCCCTTGAATTTTTTGAAAAATTGTAGCTGTAGCACCAGTTAAATTTTGTATTTCATCAACAATAACATTGCTATTATATAATCTTGTTCCATTCAATTCCATTGGATAGATCGAAACCTGGGATGAATTTAATGTTATCTGATCTGTAGCATTAACACTAATTGTCTCATTAGAGAGCATTAATGAATCAAATGAAAAGAAATATTCATGAGCTGTTTTAATGGCATAATTTACTCGTTCTTTATTATTTGTAATCTCCAAATTTATCAAATGAACAAGATCATCTAATGATTCATACATTCTTATATCAGTATCTTCTAATATTCTTTTCTTATGTTCATTATAATTATAAATTCCAAGTACTGCGAGTAATATAATAACAACAGCGCTTAATATTAAATTAAGCCTTAACCCTAATTTTAAATTGTTTAATTTCATAACTTTTATATATTAGATTGTTGTTTTTAATACCTAAAAAAAATACTTTATTTTTCTTTTTTTGATTCTTTCGCTGGTTTTTTATCCATTTCAACTTCACCTTCTTTGGTTTTTTCTTTTACTTGAATAATTTCATTACTGGAAAAAACTTTTTCCATATCCAGGAGCATAATAAACCGTTCATCTAATTTTGCCATTCCATAAATAAACTCAGATTTATATTTGCTACCTATACTTGGTGGTGGTTGAATCTGATTATTATCAATTTCCAAAACTGCCTGCACAGAATCTACTAAAGCTCCTACCTGCACAACATCACCATCCATATCTACTTCCATAACCACAATACAAGTATTAGGTGTATAAACAGTTGGTGTCATTCCGAATTTAATTCTTGTATCAACAACAGGAAGAACAGTACCTCTTAAATTAATAACACCTTTCATATATTCTGGTGCCTTAGGGACTTCTGTAATTTTAGTCATCTCCAAAATATTAAGCACTTTACCTACATGTGCTGCAAACTCTTCTTCTCCTAAATTAAATGACAAGTAAGAATTAATTTTAGTTTCTGTTTCATTATTCATAATATATCCTCCAAGTTTTATTTTTCTTTATTCTGTAAATTCAAGATATCATTTGAAAATAAATTAATAATCTTATTTGTATCTAATACAAGAGCTACAGTGCCATCTCCTAGGATTGTAGCACCTGAAATCATTTCTTGCTCTTTATACATTTTTCCTAAAGATTTTAATACAGCCTGATACTCACCAACCACTTCGTCAACTACCAAACCTATTTGCTTATCTTCATAGCTGACAACAATAATCTGTTCCACACTTTGCTCACTTTCAGGCAATTCAAACTCTTCTCTTAAGTAATAGAAAGGGATTTGGTTTCCATCTAGAATTATAAGATTATTATACGTATTAACAACTTTTTCATGATCAGTTGCATATATCTTGTTCACTACTGATAATGGCATAACATAAAAATTATGAGCAATTTTAACAAGCAAGCCATCAATAATGGATAAAGTGAGTGGTAAACGAATAGTTAAAGTAGTACCTGCATTGATTTCTGAATCTAATTCAACTTCACCCCGAATTTCTGTTAGTTTTCTTTTTACGACATCCATACCAACTCCGCGACCTGATACATCAGTTACATTCTCTGCAGTAGAAAATCCAGGCAAGAATACTAGGTCTAATATCTCTTTCTTACTTAAAATTGCATCTTTTTTTATTATTCCTTTTTGTATTGCTTTAGCTCTAATCTTTTCGGGATCGATCCCAGCACCATCGTCGTGAATTTGTATATGAACGTTAGCACCTGAGTAAAAGGCTTTTAATAATATTTTACCTTGCTCAGGTTTATTTAATTTTCTTCTAATATCGGCCGATTCGATTCCATGATCAATACAGTTTCGTAAGATATGCAATAGCGGATCGGTTAAAGACTCGATAATTGTTTTATCTAACTCCGTATCGGCACCTTCGGCCGTAAATACTACGTTCTTGCCAAGTTCCTTTGAAAGATCGCGAACCAATCTTTGAAAACGCGTTAACATGGTTTCGATAGGAACTAAAACAATATCGAACGCATTATCACGTAACTGACGTGATAATTTCTGAACATTTTCTGCAACGGCAACCAGTTCTGCATCATTCGATTCTTCAGCAAATAAACTTAAACGAGCTTGAGTTGTAACTAACTCACTAACCAGATTCATTAAATGATCTAATTTATCTGAAGAGACACGAATACTTGAAATTACGTTTTCTTTGACTGATGGAACAGGTCCTTTTTGTGCCATTTGCTTTTCCAGCTTCTCAGAAATGACAGCCTTAGAAGAACTGGATTTTATTATCTTTTGGATTTCTGTTAAACCTACATCATTTCTATCTTGAGCTAATTTTGAAATTTGATTTACAATATTTTTATCCGAAATTATATCGTAATCAGCAATTTCATTTATTTCCAATTTACATTGATCTTCAATAAAAATAAATACATCTGTTATTGAGTTTACATCTTCTTCAGTTGCAAGTATTATTTCCCAATAAGTATAACAATCTGTAACTTTAAGCTTATCAATGTCGGGAACTTTATTTAAATGAGCAAAAACTTTACAATTACCTAAAGTATGTAATTCATCAAGTAAAAATATTGGATTAGTTCCGTCTTTAAAAATGTCTGTATCAGGCTCAAAATAAATATAATATGATTTTAAATTAGTCTTTCTATCGTTTACATTAACCACATTATCTTTCATTATTTCTTCAACAGTATTCTCTTTCTCAATAATTCTTTTAATTTGTATTGAGAGATCAGTATGTTTAGCCCTTATATCTGGTGAACTTAAATCATCTACTGTTAAAAGGATTTTCATATGATCCACAGAAGCAAGCGTAACATCCAATAGTTCTCTGGTAATTTTCAATTTACTTTCTCTAACCAGATCATAAACAGTTTCAAGATGGTGAGTAAACTCACTTAGTAAATTAAAACCAAACATTGCTCCACCACCTTTAAGAGAATGCATTGCCCTAAAAATACGCTCAACAAGCTCTTTATTTTCAGTATCATTTTCAATTATAAGTAAAGCATCCTCCAGATCATTGATATTATCTGTTGCTTCTTCAATGAATTTATTTCTGAATTTATCCATTATCTTAATACTTTTTTAAGTGCGGCTATTAATTTTGCAGGAACAAATGGTTTAATTATCCATCCGGTAGCACCGGCTTCTTTAGCTTCCATTTTCTTCGATGCTTGAGATTCTGTTGTTAAAAATAGAATAGGAATTCTCTTATAGTTATCCATTTTTCTAACATTCTTTATTAACTCAATCCCATCCATTTCTGGCATGTGTAAATCGGTAATAATTAAATCAATTGGACTACCATCTAAATATTTCAGGGCATCTTTTCCATCCACTCCAACAAGAACATTGTATCCTTCGTTTTCGAGCGTGAAACTTACAACTTCCCTAATACTTTCAGAATCATCAACTATTAAAATATTTTTGCTCATAACTGTGGTTATTATTTTAATTCAATACTTTATATAAATCCGAATTTATAAACAATGTTTTAATATCATCAGATAAATTTTCATTAAAACGTACTTTCTTTTTTTGACTATCGGCGGTTATTTTTACCGAAAAGAAAAGTTGAATAAAAGTTAAATCCATATTTGAAACTTCATTTAAATTAAATTCAATTTCATCATATTTTTTTACAGTATCAATTATTTTTGACTGTAATTGTTCTATTGAAAAAATGGTAAGTTCATTCTTTAAAACAATGCTAACCTTTTTTTCTCCCTTCTTTTTAGAAGGCTTTATCTGAATATTTTTGTTTAATGTATTCATATATTATTTTTTAAAAGAATTCAATATTACCATCTTCATCACTTTCAATGAAATCATCAAGTTCTTCACCTTTTGTAATTTTATCGTGTATGATATGTTCTGTTTCCATAGTATAGTATTCTTTCAGCTGTTCTAGGTTTTGATCTTTCGACTTAGCTGAATCCTCATCAACTTTCAAATTATAATTTATTGTATTTAGATCAAGTATTATTTCTTCAATAATACTTTCGAAATAATCATAATATTTAATGTCTGAAATTGACTTTTTAATATTATCTAAAGCCTGTTTACTTATGGTAGAATTTTCAAGCAATATGGAGCTAATTTTCTCTCTAATATCATATAATTTACTAGCAACATTTTTAATATTTGAAAAATCTGAACTTAAATCTAATTTTTTATGCTCTGTTATAAAACTCTGTATCCTGCTTTTAATAGGAAAAAGTTTTTCAATTAACTCTCTTAGTTTTAAGCCATTTGTATTAACATCTGCTCTTAATTCATCAAGCTGATCAAAATTGGAATAATTTTTAACCGAGCTCTTCTGCACCATATTAAAGTATTCAGTGATCTTAGTTGATAAATTATTATTGAGCACATCAAAAATTTTTGTGTATGAATTAACCTGATTTAACTGATTATCGATTAGACTAATATCTTTATATAATTTCTTATTTTGGTCGAATTTTGTTACAAAACCTTCTTCTGTTTTTGTGATCTGTTCTACAATATCATTAAATAGTTCAACTTCATTATTTATCTCACCCTCGTTAATTTTACCACACATTTCAGAGATCCCTTTCATATTATCTCCAATTTGCATAAAGTTATTAATGATAATTTCAATGGCACTCTGATACTCTTTATTAGCTTGTATTAATTGTGCAGCTTGTAAACCTGCAATATCCCTTATTCTTAAAAAGAACTTTGCTTTTTCATTAATTAATTTTTCATTATTTTCCAATTTCTCAAAATCACCAAGTTCATCAATAATATCGCGGTGTGTTTTTTGGATATGTTCCATTTTCTGCTTAATAATATCCTGATATTGTAATTTCTTAATAATATCACTAATGCTATCAGCAGATTTCTCAGTCTTTTTTCTTATAATGGGAATGCATCCTTTATTTTCATTAAAATTCCCATCAATTTCTTCAATTCTAGATTTAACAATAGTAAGTAACTCTTCAATATTAATTTCATTTTGATTTTTTACTTGTTTGAAATTAGAGAATGTTACTTTAGTTACTTTACGAAGATGATTTAAGTTTTTTGTGATTCTTTCGGATAATTGCCTTAAATCATTTATAATCTTTTCGATTGAAGTTGTTATTTCAATTATTTTATTTTCCTGATCCTTATATGATTGTGTTAAGTTAAAGTTAGCCATTAAATATTTAAGGCTCATCAAATTTTGAGTATAATTTTTAATAGGAAAGAATATAAATCTTAATTGATTTGACAATTCTTCTAAAAACTTAATTGTAATATTAACCTTATTGTCGAAAACATCTATTTGATCCTTTAATTCATAATAAAAATCATGTATTTGATTATATAATGAAATATTCTCTTGATTATCAAAAATGGTTAATATAGTTTTAACATTATCTGAAATAACCTTTGACTGTTTATATAAGTTTTTAAAGTCTTCGTTTAAATTAAGAAAATCATCAGATGAACATTTATGAACAGATAATAATTTATTATCAATATTACTAAAGATAGAAGAAATTTCTTTAATTGAATATGTTTCCAGTAAAGCTTTAATTTTTATCTTGTCTTCTAACATAATAATAATTTAAGTATTTAATTTGATAAAGCTCTATGAACTTTATGTAAAAATTCAGGAATGTTAATTGGCTTTTCAATTATGTCAATCGCTCCAAGATCCTTTGCGGTAATTTTATTTTCATCATTAGCAAAAGCAGTTACAATTATTATTGGAATATGATTCATATTTTCATTGCTTTTCAGTTTTTTTAATAAATCAAATCCATTTTCATTAGGCATAAGTAGGTCCAATAAAATTAAATCCGGAATTGATTTTTGCAAACAGATCTCTGCATCTTTTACACTAAATGCGATTTCAACATCAAATCCATCATCTTCGAGGATTGCCTCCAACAATACAAGATTAGTTTCAGAATCATCGACAACTAATATTTTTGTGTTTCTTTTCATGTGCCAGTCAATTTTTTCTTTTCTCAAATTTTATTTTCATTTCAATATGTAAATTTATAACTAGCGTTATATTATCACAACTATTTTTAAATGAGATTCCTTACTGTAATCCGATGATTTAAATCACCAAAAAAAAAAATTATAAGTCTTTTTTTACAAAAGATTTCTTATTTTTACGAAAACCGTTCCTTTATGAATAATGAAATAAGTAATAATCTATTTCTAAATAACTTAGTTGATACTAAAGTTTTATCAAAAGGAGAAATCGATAAAATTTTAGAGAACAGTAAGATTGTTACTTATCAGAAAAAGGACATTATCTTTAAACAAGATACTTTTACTTCACATGTAATGTTTATTAATTCGGGATTAATTAAAATATTTAAGGAGGGTAGAAATAGTAAATCAATAATTTTAAAATTAGCAACTCCAGGAAATTTTCTGGGTTTAATATCAATATTTGGTAAGAATATTTTCCAATATTCGGCTAGTGCTATTGAAACTAGCAGAATTTTGTTTGTTGACATTGTTACTTTTAATTCAATTATAGAAGCTAATGGTAAATTTGCTGTCTGGCTTTTAAAAGAATTAAGTTCTGGTAATTTATATATGTATGACCGTTTACTTTCTCAGTATCAGAAACAATTGCCAGGAAAAATAGCAGATATGATTTTATATTTTTCGGAAGAAATATATAAATCTATTCGATTTGAATTACCCTTAACACGACATGAACTTGCAGAATTAGCAGGAACAACAAAAGAAAGTTTAATTCGAACTTTAACAGAATTTAAAAATGATAAGATAATAGATTTAGATGGTAAATTAGTTAAAATAAATAGCCCGGAAATTATAAAAACATTAAGTAAGATCGGATAAACAAATGAAGAAATACAATTTATTAATTGTTGATGATATTTTCATGAACCGTTTGCTTTTAAAAGAAATAGTTAAAGATTTAACAAATAGAATAAAAGAAGCAACAAATGGCAAAGAAGCAATTGATATTTTAAACAATGATAATATAGACATCGTTTTAATGGATATTGAGATGCCTGTTATGAATGGTGTTGAAACAACAAAATATATCCGATCTGAAATGCCTTTCCCACTAAATAATATTCCAATAATAGCATTAACTGCTCATAATCCAGATGATTTCTTTGATGATTATCATAATGCTGGCTTTAATAAATTATTAACTAAGCCCTATTCATTTGAAAAGATCTTAAATACTATCGAATCATTCGAAATATAAAATTCACTTATATGAAAAGTCGTGTATTATTAATAATAATTTCACTTATTGTGATTAATATAAATTCTTGCACCGTTTCTGAAGATCAAATATTTGAAGATGGTGTTAATATTAAATTAGCTCAATTAAGAGAAAAACAACTGAACAACATACAATATTTCTTAAGCTTTAATATTCCGGAAAATATTGATGAACACATAACCGGAACTGAAACCATTAAATTTGATTTTAATAATACAAATAACCTTCCTTTATTACTAGATTTTAGAAATCCGGAGAAATACATTAAAAACCTAACTGTAAATGATTCTAAAATAAAATATAAGTTTGAAAATGAACATATTATAATTCCATCAAGAAAACTCAAAAATGGACAAAATACCATTAAAATAGATTTTATTGCAGGCAACAGGGCATTAAATAGAAATGATGAATATTTATATACTCTTTTTGTTCCCGATAGAGCTTGTACTGCTTTTCCTTGCTTTGATCAACCTTCATTAAAAGCTACATACCAACCTGAAATTATTGTTCCAAACGATTGGATTGCAATTTCAAATTCAGACCTTTTTGAACAAAAAAACATTAATAATAAGAAATCCTTTTTATTTAACTCAACAAAACCTATAAGTACCTATTTGTTTTCATTCGTTGCAGGAAAATTTGAAACTATATCAAAAAAATATGATGATAGAACAATAACCTTGTATCATCGAGAAGATAATCAAGAGAAGATTGACAGAAATATTGACAAGTTATTTGAGCTGAAATATAGTTCCTTAAAATGGTTAGAAAAATATACACAAATAGAATATCCTTTTAAAAAATTAGATTTTATTGCGATACCTTCTTTTCAATACTCTGGTATGGAACATCCAGGTGCTGTATTATATCGAGACTCAAAAATGTTTTTAGATGAGGCAGCAACTATAAGAGATGAGTTAGACAGAGCAAATTTAATTGCACATGAAACGGCGCATATGTGGTTTGGTGACCTGGTTACCATGGAATGGTTCAGCGAAGTTTGGCTAAAAGAAGTTTTTGCCAATTTCATAGCAGGAAAAATAGTAAATCCACAATATCCTCAAATAAATCATGACTTGAATTTCTTAATAAACCATTACCCTTCATCATATTCAGTGGATAGAACTAAAGGAGCTAATCCTATTGAACAAAAATTAGATAATATGAAAAATGCAGGTGCTTTGTATGGTTCAATTATTTACCATAAAGCACCAATAGTAATGAATAAGCTGGAAAACTTAATTGGGGAACAAAAACTAAAAGAAGGATTACAAGAATACTTATCTGATAATTTATATGGGAATGCTACCTGGGATGACCTAATAGAAATACTTGACTCAAAAACTAATAAAGATCTTAAAAATTGGAGTAATACCTGGGTTAACGAACCAGGAATGCCTGAATATATTATTCAAAAAGCTCATGATGTGAACGACATTGTGATAACTGCTATTATTGAGCAAAAGGATCCACAAGAAAAAGGTAGAATGTGGAATCAAAATATAAAATCAATTGTAAAAAGTGGAAAAAATGTATCTAATTTCGAAACAGAGCTTTCAGACACTTTTAATGTTATAGATTTATATAAAATTAAAGGCCATATTGATTATTTATTACCTAACTCAAATGGATTTGGTTATGGTTATTTTAAAATCGATAAAGAATCCTTAAAACCAATATTAAATGATGTTCAAAACATAAACAATCCTGTTACGCGTTGTGCAATATATATATTGTTATGGGAAAATATGCTTAATAGAAATTTACATCCTTTGGTCCTTTTTAATACTTATTTATCATCTCTTCTGAAAGAAGATAATGCACAAAATACTGTTTTGGTGTTAGGATATATTAAATCTTTATTTTGGAAATTTTTAACAGAAAGCGAACGTCAAAATATATCCACGGAATTTGAAGAAATATTATGGAGTTCTATCATAAAATCCATTAATCCAAGTATAAAATATTCGCTCTTTAAAACTTATTACTCCATTTCCACATCAAAAGAAAGTCTTAATAATATTTTTAAAATATGGAATAAAGATCAACTAATTGAAGGGTTAAGTTTGTCAGAAAATGACTTTACTTTACTTGCTTTGGAGCTTGCCCTAAAAAAACATGAAAAATCAATAGAAATTCTTGAAAAACAACTAAATAGAATTGAAAATAAAGAAAAACAAAACAAATTTTTGTTTATTCAAAAATCAATAACTGATAGAGATAATTTCTTTAATTGCTTAAAACTAGAAGAAAACAGGGAAAAAGAACCATGGGTTATTGATGCTTTATATTATTTACATCACCCTTTAAAGCAAAAAGAATCTGTAAAGTATATTAGACCATCACTTGAGTTATTGCAAGAAATACAAATTACAGGCGATATTTTCTTTCCTAAGCAATGGTTAGATGCAACATTTAGTGGTCACTCATCTATTGATGCAATGACAGAGATTAATCTATTTCTTAATGAAACTAATAATTATCCTGAGAACCTTGAAAATAAAATTCTTCAATCTACAGATTTAGTATTTAGATCATGTATTATAAAAGGAAATAAATAATCCGGTTTCCGGCTTATTTTTTATTCGGCAAGACTATTTAATCTTTCAAGCAATTCCATATTTTGATTATACATTTCTTCAATAATAGAACGATAATACTCTTTTAGGCTAGTTCCATTTTGTGGGGGATGATTTACCTTATAAAGCAAATTTAGACGAGTTTGTTCTACATCATGTAAAATATCCAGAACATTCTCCTGGTTATTAACAGGTGAATATTCTAAAAAAGAGAAACCTTCAAGCATCATTTGACTTGCTAAAAAGTTTATGTCTTTCTTAATATCTTTACAACTTGCCATTAAATTTGTTTTATTTTACCCTATTAAATTTAGAGTAAGATATAGGATATAATTTTAAAATCCAAAATCTTTAGTAAAAAATATAACCCCCAAATATTTACAAATGAGTGTTATGGATATTTACTACTATTGCAAGATTATTCTATCTGTTTATTCTTTAAAGAAAAATTCTTTTTGATTCTTTTCTACTTCATCCACTCTAAAAATGTTATATCCATCATAGTATTTTACGATATAAACTCCGGTATTTTCAAATCCAGAATTTTTATACCATTTAACAAAATGATAGTCAGCTTGCAGTAAGTCAATATTATAATTATATACACAATTAGAAAAGTCTGATCCGAAATCTTTAAATGCAGATAAAAAATACAGTCCGACATCATAACCATGAATTGCCATTTGAGTAGGTTCTGTATTAAAATTATCCCTATATTTTAGCACAAAAGCTTTAATATCATCTTTATGATAATCAATAAAAAAAGGTGTAGCAATACTCAAATTCAGGTTAAAATAGAATTCTGCATCCACATTTTTAAAACGTTGCCATCTCGATAATCCAACAACTTTAATATTTTCACCAAAAGCTTTTAATGTATTTAAATTATTAATCACATCGGTAACAAATGCTTCTTCATTGGAAGGAACTATAAATATATTTTCCAACTCCTTATCTATGGCATGTTCAAATACATTAATACTATCCTGGAATACAACTTCTTTAAACTTTACACTACTTAAAATAGTATCGTATGATATATATGAAAAGATTTTGTCTTTAACCATCTGAACACTATGATAGGATAAACTATCACCGTTGTGTACTAACACAATATTTTTTTCTTTAAAATTTGCGACATATTCAGCAAATTTTTCTATCTGCGCGGTAAAGGATGGATAAATCTGAAACAGGTATGGATTTTCGTCAACTAGTTTTAAATTATCACTTAAAGGTGAAACCATTTTAATGTTATGCTCTTTTGAAAATTTAGAAACTAGTTTCACTTCGTGGTTGAATATAGGTCCAATAATAAGATCCATCGTAGACAATTCCGGAAAATCTAATATCTCCTTAATTCTACTTGTATCACTTTCAGTATCATAAACATGCAAATTTATTGATAATCCAGTTTTTTTAAGAGAATCAACAGCTAAAAGAATACCTTCGTAAAACTCGATAAAATTAAATGATTTGGCATATACGTAATATGGCTGATGATATACTCTTTCATAAATCTTTTCACCAAAATCATCCACTTCGGATGAATCTATATAATATTCTTCATCATTTTTTTCTAAATAAAACGGAAGCATAACAGCAATTTGATAAGGTTCTATCTGTTTTGTCGTTCCTTTTTTGCAACCTCCAAATCGAATTGAATCTGAATATGCTATTGTTGTTCGTTTTTCATAAGCAATACTATCCGGTAATACTTTATCAGCAGCAAGCATAATAGATTCATTCTCTAATCCATTAACTTTTGGAATTTTAAGAGTCTGACCTATCATCAATCCATTTTTTGCATCTGGATTATGCTCAAATAAAATATCTTCTGTAATATCATATAATCTTACCAATGAAAATACTGTTTCCTGTTTTTGAACCACATGAAAAATAAAATCATTGTCTACTTTGATAGTGTCTTTAATCCTAAGGTTAGTTGGAAACTTTTGATATGATTCAACTACTGCCTTTGATTTAGGAATTTTTACAATCTGATCAATGTTAATACCATATCTAACAGTTGGATTACATGTTATAATATCTTCTTGCGAAACATTGTATTTTTTGGATAGAGAATATAATGTTTGTCCTTTTTTTACTCTATGATAAATGTAATTAGCCTTATGCTCATCCAAGTTTCCATTAATTTTTGTAATAGGAATTTTCAATGCTTGTCCAATCTGTAAACCTAAAAATATTTCAGGATTCTCTTTCGCAATTTCTTTTTGAGAAACATCATAAACTTTACTAATTGAGTATAGAGTTTCTCCTTTGTTTACAATATGCACATAATAAGGTTGTCCGCCAATGATTACTTTATTATTTGATTTTACAATAACAACTGTATCATTCTGTGCATTTATATAGCTTACAGTTAAAGAAATTAAAAATATAAATAGTATTATCTTTCTCACGATTATTTAGTTTTAGGTTTAAACCCGAAATAATTTTAAAAATTGTTCTACAAAATACAAAAATCATTCACAAAATTAATCGAAGTCTTTAAATAAAAAAAGCATGACATTATATTGTCATGCTTTTTTATGTATAATATTATTTTTAATTTTCTCTTAAAACATATTCGTCATACTCAATTTCAAATCTTAGTTTATGTTTTGACTCTTCCTGAGCCAAAGAAATAAAAACATCTCTCAGTGTTTGATCACTTGCTTTTTTAGCTAATGCACTATACAATTTAAATGCAGCTTTTTCTTTACTCATAGCTAGAACAAGTGCTTCCTGATAGCTCATGTCTGGAGACGGTTTAACATTAACAGTATAATCAGCTATTTTAAGATCTCCAATATCCTCAAGTTCTAATTTAAATAAACCTTCGCTTTTTATCTTTGTTAATCGTGCCTTATGTGTAATTTCTTCACGAGCAAAATCAACAAAAACATATTTCATATCTTCTGTTTTGGCATTTTCAGCGAGTTGGTTGTAAAAATCAACTGCTTCCTGTTCTGCATTAATTGCAAAATCAAGTATATCATTTATCGATTTAAATTCTTTCATTGCTTTAGTTTTAATTTATACACAAATTAAATTTACTGGTAAGTTCTTAACTTTCTAAATTTACGAACGATTTTTTAAAGTTATCGTCGAAATATTTAACTACAAAGTCGCAACCATGTTTAAAGATTCTGTTAAAGTTATCGTGCTCAGTATAAATAAACTCATGCTTATCAACTTTCTTAACATCTGACAATATCTCAAACATTTCTTTTCTGATATCATCAACTGATTTTACCTTACAATCTCTAAAATGATTGAATATTTTTACTAATTGTAAATAATTTTCAATCTCAACTTTTCCATTAAACTGCTTTTCAAATACCTGAATATTTTTTTGAGCATTGGTGAAACTACCTGATGTTTCAATAGGAAAAGTTGCCGGTAAAATTAAATTAGCGTTCTTTGCGGTTTCTGTCATAAAGTAATCCTGAACCATAACAAATTCAGCATCAGCAAACCATTTTTGAACCTTATCTTTGTCTGTTGCACAACCCACAGGATCTTCGCCAAAAATGTAGAATTTCTTTATAGCACCTTCATTTAGCATATCCTTTGTACATTTTTCTTTTATCTCTGGCAACTTATCAAGTCCCCATCTCTTAGCTAAATTCTTTGCATATTCCTTATTTGCCATATCAACATATCCAACACCATTCTTAGATGAAATTCCCATGTCGAATAATCCCTGAGAATTATTCTTTTCTTTTAATGAAATTAATCCGCTTGATGTTTTTCCCAGCTTACCAGTTATTAATGCAAGATTAAATAACTCGCGGCAGGCATTAGAAGAAACTTCTTTTTCAGAAAAGACAATTACTGCATTTATTTCACTGTTATAACTTTTAGCAAAATCTTCAATAACTCCTGCACAACAAACTCCAGACTCTTTAACAAGATCTTCAAACGTTTCATTTGCTAAGCTTTTTTTATACTCATCATACCCTGAGCAATTATCTTTAATAAATAAAGCATTATGTAATCCTTTTTCAATTAAAATATAATTAACCGCTTTTATAAAATGATAATACGATTTTATTTTTAATGTTTTATCCACTTTATGCTCTACTGCACTTAATTCTCGGTCGGTTACAATTTCTACAGGAACATTGTCAATTTCACGAGCATTATTTATCATAAAGCTAACTACTGCATTATCCATGTTAACTTCTGAACCTACCAGGTAAATTCTGCTAGCACCTTTAATTTGTTCAAAAGGCACATTAGAGTAATAGTTATCAGCATAATATCTTCCCCGACCAGTGTAATGAAAGCTGGAAATATTATTTGTTTTCGCACCTACCCTTGCAAGTTTCTGAATCATATACATTTCTTCGTTGCTTAAACGAGCACCGGCGAAAAATCCATTTTCATCAGGATCAGCACCTTTAATTTCGTCTGCAATTACTTCAAAAGCTTTTTCCCAGCTAATTGCTTCAAATTTGTCATCCACTTTTAGCATTGGTTGAGCAATACGATTACCGTCATTCATTATTGTGTATCCAAACTTAGGATAACGACAAATGTTACCATCTTTATTAATCTGACCTTCTTTACCGGCCGCTTTCCAAACAAATTCTGACTTATGTTGATATTCAACTTCACAACCTACAGAGCAATAGTTACACAGGGTATTTACTGAATCCAATTTCACAGGCCCCGGTTTGAAAGTAACGTTCTCTGTAATTGCTCCAGTTGGACATGTAGAAATACATAAACCACAAGACTCACAATCAGTTTCAGTTAATGATTTTCCCATACTTGGAGCTACAATCGTATCGAAACCACGATTAACCAATCCAAGCGCATTTGCTCCAACCACTTCTTTACAGATTCTTACACAACGTGCACAAAGAATGCATTTGTTATTGTCAATTTCAATGAATGGATGTGAAAAATCCAATTCATGGGCATGATATTCTCCAGCATAATGTTGCTGATCTGCTTGATATTGTGTTGCATAGCGTTTTAAATCGCAAGTATGAACTTCAACACAGCCGCATTCTAAACAGCGATTTGCTTCATGTTGTGCAACTTTTTCATTAGCATAACCCAATTCAACTTCTTTAAAATTAACGCGATCGTTGGATTCAAGAACAGGCATTTCTTCGCGAAGTTGCGTTTGGTATCTTCCTAAGAAATCCTCAGGAGTTAATTCTTTGAAATTATCTTTTTTACTTAAGAATTCGACTTTCTCTGGTTCTAATGGTAATCCCATTAAATATTGATGGCAGCTACGACTTGCCACTTTTGCCTGGGCCACAGCTTCGATAATTGTTGCAGGTCCGGTAACACCATCACCGGCAGCAAACATTGATTTTATTCCTGTTTGTAATGTTGCTTTATCAGCTGCAATATCTCCCCAACGATTAGCTTCTAATTTACCATCAGTTGCATGTTTATTTACATCATCTAAGAAATTAATTTCTGTTTTCTGACCAATAGCAGCCAATGCATAATCTAATTCAATATCAAATTCAGAGCCTTCAATAGGAACAGGTCTTCTTCTTCCTGATGCATCAGGTTCGCCTAGTTCCATTTTTAAACAGGTCATCGATTTTAACTTTCCATCTTTATCTTTATTAACTTTTGATGGATTTGTTAAGAATAAATATTCAACACCTTCAATTTTTGATTCATGAATCTCAATTGGATTTGCCGGCATTTCTTTTTCAGTACGACGATAAATTACATACACTTTCTCTGCACCACAACGAACTGATGTACGACAGCAGTCCATAGCAGTATTACCCCCACCGACTACTGCAACAGTTTTTCCGGAAAAATCATATTTTTGACCTGTAACTTCCATATTTCTTAAGAAATCAATACCCGAGTATACATTTTCAGCATCATCGCCTTCGCAACCAATTAAAGTACCACGTTGCGAACCTATTGTTAGAATTACTGAATCGTACTGGTCTTTTAATTCTTTATAACTTAAGTTATCTCCTAATTTCTTATTGTAGAAAATATTTGTTCCAAGCTCAGTAACAGCAGCTACTTCTTTATCTAAAATATCGTTAGGTAAACGATATTCAGGAATACCGTAACGTAACCACCCACCAGGATTTGGACTTGCTTCGAAAATATCACACTGGTGTCCTTTTTGCTGTAAAAAATACGCCGATGATAATCCACCAGGACCAGCACCAATTATAGCAACTTTTTTGCCTGTTGGCGAAGCAACTTCAGGAACATAATGATGTTCTGATATTAGGTCCATATCAGCAGCAAAGCGCTTCAAGTAGTCAATCCCTACAGCAGCACCTTCGTCTAAGTTATTACGACGGCAAGCAACTTCACAAGGACGAACACATACACGTCCACAAATTGCCGGAAGTGGATTTACTTCTTTTATTAATCCGATAGCTTCGCTATAAAGCCCTTTTTCTATTAGTGATATGTAACCTTGTACATCAACACCTGCAGGACAGGTATTTTTACAAGGAGCTTCGCAATCGGCATAGTGGTTGCTTACCAATAAGTCTAATGCTGTTTTGCGTGCTTTTTTTACTTTATCGTTTTCTGTTTCAATTTTCATTCCTTCCTGAATCTTGGTTGAACAAGAAGGTTGCATCCCGCGCATTCCTTCAATTTCAACAACGCATACAAAGCAAGAAGAGAATGGTTTTAACCTGGGGTCGTTACATAAGGTTGGAATCTCTATTCCGTTTCTTTTTGCTAATTGCAGAACTGTTTCCCCAGGATTTCCTTTTACATTTTTTCCGTTAAGAATTATATTTAGTTGATCGCTCATTTTCTTTTTAATTTGGTTAATGTTTAATTTATCACTTTAAGTTTGAAATTATGATAAAATAATAGCATCAAACTTACACTTACTATAACACACACCACACTGGATGCAAGTATCCTGATTTATAAAGTGTATTTCTTTTCGTTCACCGCTTATTGCATTTGTAGGACAGTTTTTAGCACAAACTGTACAACCTGTACATTTTTCAGGGTCAACAGTATAAGTAAGTAGTTTTTTACAATTCTTAGCAGGACATTTTTTATCCTTAATATGAGCTTCATACTCATGTCGGAAATATTTAATGGTTGTTAAAACAGGATTTGGTGCTGTTTGTCCCAAACCACACAGTGAGTTATCTTTAATCTGATATGCTAATTCTTCTAATTTTTCGATATCACCTTCCTGACCTTCGCCTTCCGTGATTCTTGTAAGAATTTCTAACATGCGTTTTGTTCCTACACGGCAGAAAGTACATTTACCGCATGATTCTTTACGGGTAAAATCTAAGAAGAAACGTGCCATATCAACCATACAAGTGGTTTCGTCCATAACAACCATACCACCCGATCCCATAATAGCACCGGTAGCATTTACTGAATCATAATCAACAATTGTATGAGCAAGATAATCAGGAATACAACCGCCTGAAGGTCCTCCTAACTGAACCGCTTTAAATTTCTTATTGTCGATAATTCCACCGCCCAATTTAAAAATGATATCATTAATTGTAATCCCCATTGGAACTTCCACCGCACCACCATGTTTAATTTTACCTGTTAAGGCAAATACTTTTGTTCCTTTACTTTTTTCAGTTCCATATTTTGAGAATGATTCAGCACCATTTAAAATGATATATGGAATATTTGCAAAAGTTTCTACATTGTTGATATTTGATGGTTTACTCCACAATCCTGATTCTGCAGGAAAAGGCGGGCGCTTACGTGGCATGCCGCGTTCACCTTCAATTGAAGCCATTAGAGCAGTTTCTTCGCCGCAAACAAAAGCTCCGGCACCTTCTTTAACATATAAATCAAAGTTAAAGCCTTTAGCTCCCATTATATTATTTCCTAAATATCCTTTTTCACGTGCCTGATTAATTGCAATATTTAATCTTTTAATAGCTAAAGGATACTCAGCCCTGCAATAGATAACACCTTCATTAGCACCAATTGCATAGGCGCCAATTATTAATCCTTCTATTACAGCATGCGGATCACCTTCTAATAAGGAACGGTCCATAAATGCACCAGGATCTCCTTCATCGGCATTACAAATTATATATTTTGTTTCATTCACACTCTTTTGAGCAAATTTCCATTTCATACCTGTAGGGAAACCACCACCACCACGGCCACGAATTCCAGAATCTAGAACTGTTTGAATCACTTGTTCCTGATCAATTTTACCTTCAAGTATTTTGCTAATGGCTTTATAACCATCATACACTTCGTATTCTTCGATATTTTCGGGATCGATAACACCACAATGACGAAGTGCTATTTTTACCTGGCCATCCCAGAATGAATCATCTATTGACTTAAAAAGATCGCTTCTAACTATAAATTCTTTAACAGGCTCACCTTGTTTTAAATGTTTATCGAAAATTTCTACGGCTTTATTTTCATCCATTTCACCATATAAATATGAACCTGTATCATCAATAACTTCAACCAATGGTTCACGATAACACATTCCAATACAACCTGTTTTCTTTAATTCTATATCTAATTTATCAGCTTCTTGTAAAGCGATAAGCTTGCTATATACTTTATTAGCTCCTGCAGCAATTCCACAACTTGCTAATCCTACTAAAACTTTCGTTTTTTCCATGTTTGTTTTTTTTAGGTTTCCTGTTGGATTAATTACTCTCTTTAATCTTGATATCCTTAACGATTTTAACTGCCTGTTTACCAGTAAGTTTTCCGTAAGTTTCATCTCCTATCATCATTACAGGAGCCAATGAACAGCAACCAAGACAAGCAACTGATTCAAGAGTAAACATATTATCTTCTGTTGTTTCGCCATCTTTAATATCTAATGCTTCTTCCAATGCTTCAGAAATTGCTCTGGCATTTTGAACATGGCAGGCTGTTCCATGACAAACTTTAATAATATGTTTTCCAACCGGGTTTAATCTGAACTGAGTGTAAAATGTAGCAACGCCATACATCTCGCTAAGTTTTAACCCTGTACCTTCAGAAATTTTAAAAAAGGCTTCTTCGGGCAAATAGCCATAAATATTCTGTGTCCCTTGCAAAATAGGAATCAGGCTACCTTTTTTATCTTTATATTTCTTAATAAGTGGATCAATTAAACTTAAATCCACAGCAGACTGCATTGCAGTTTGGGTTTCTTGTAATATTCGTTTTACTCGCATAGCTTAAAACGCTTCGTTTATAATTAATGGTTTCAAAAATAATTGCTTAATATAGAATTTTGATTTATGAATACCAAAGATCAAAATATGTTGAATAATATATTCAAGCTAAATCCTAATAGAACTGAGTTTTACACAAGTTATTTAAAATAATTCTAATTATCATCTTACCACAAAAACATCTAAATAATTATTATAATATTTAATTGCAACTTTTGTAATTAAATAAAAACTGGAAGCCTTATCTTCACATTAGTAATGTCATATTAAAAAATCTTCAAGCAGATTTAAAAAAACTCCCAAAATAGATTAATAGAAAGACTGAAATTAATACTTTTATAGAATTTTTGAAAAATAAGATTTCAAAATTTATGCAAAAAAAAGAATTGGTTATTGGTATAGTTGATCATCCTTTATTAGGATTAATAATGGTTCCATATATTGTGGTTATAAAGCCAAACCATGGATTTTATAATATTGAAGCCAAAATCTCACAGTTAAATATCAACAAATACATTGATAGCTTTTCAGATAATGAAAAACAGATCATTAAATGGATTGATGAATATAGTGATCAGAATTTGCATAAAATATTCTCAAAAAAGAAAGGACTTACTACTGTTGATTTTATTAGTAAACTAAAAAAGGAATATGCTGATGAATATATAAGACCATATATTGAAAAACGATTAGTTAAATGCACAGACCTGATTCAAGAAACAAATCTTAATGTTTATTTTAAAGAAAAACCGAAATATATTAATTCCGATGATAAAGTTGAAGTAAAAAAAGCTTATGCGAAAGCAATTTTTAATATTGATAAACAAGAAAATGAAACTAAATATTACTTGAGTTTAAGGCATGATAATATTGAACTATCCTTACTTGAAAAACCTTATTTTATTTTAACAGAAGAGCCTGGCAGAATAATAATTGACAATAAGCTTTATATTTTTAATGATATAAACTCAAAAAAATTAATTCCGTTTTTTCAAAAAGATTGTATCCATATACCCAAAACATCTGAACAAAAGTGGTTTGAGACATTTGCTCTAGATAGCATTAAACAGTATAACATAAAACCAAAAGGATTTGAAATAAACACTATAATTTCTAATAAAAAAGCCCAACTAAGTTTTGAAAATGATTTACAGGGTAATCCTGCACTAATTTTATCCTTCATTTATAATGATCAGATTAAATTTCTTGCAAATAAAGGTTCTAAATCATCAGTTCGCTTTGAAATCAAAAATGGGGAATATATTTTTCATAAAATAAATCGTGATTTTGACTGGGAGAAAAAAATCATTGAATATTTATTATCAATTAAATTAACTATTTATCAAGATTCACATTTTGCTCCGTCTGCAGTTCAACATACAGAAAAACCAGAAAACACTTTCGAATTTATTTATTGGTTAAGCTTAAATAAAGAGAAATTCAAATCTGCTGAAATTGAACTGATTCAAAATCATAAAGAAATACAGTACTCATTATTTGAGCCAGAAATTCAATCTAGTATTAAGGAAGAAAATGACTGGTTTGATCTGCACATTATTGTAAAAATTGATGAATTTGAAATCCCTTTTACCAAATTCAGAAAGAATATTTTGAATGGCAGTCGTGAATATAAACTTCCGAATGGAGAAATTGCCATTCTGCCAAAAGAGTGGTTCGAACAATATAAAGAACTTTTTCAGTTTAGCCGGGATGTTGAGAAACATTTACAACTTGATAAACATCATTTCGGTTTATTGGAAACCAGTGCTCCGGATAAGAGTAAATCTATAATTCAAAAATATAAGGAACTGATTTCAGGATATAATAAAAAAAAGTATTCTCTACCTTCAGGTTTAAAAGCCAATTTAAGACCATACCAGAAGGAAGGATTTCAATGGATGCAGCTATTACAAGAAAATCAGTTTGGTGGTTGCCTTGCTGATGATATGGGACTTGGAAAAACTGTACAAACACTTTCTTTATTGCTTAACTCAAAGGGGAAGATAAACTGTGAAAATTATGAGCCTGAAGATAAACCTGGTTTAACTCAACTCAGCATTTTTGATCAAATTAATATTAATAAGACAGAATCGTCGGCAACATCACTAATTGTAATGCCAACTTCGCTAATACATAACTGGGAAGAAGAAATTAGAAAGTTTACTCCTGATTTAAGTTTGTATAAATTTATAGGGCAAAACAGGCCAAAAGATATTCGCTTTTTTAAAGATTTTGACATAGTATTAACAACATATGGAATTGTTAGAAATGATATTGATTTACTATCTACTTATAAGTTTTTTTATCTTATTTTAGATGAAAGCCAGTATATTAAAAATCCTGATTCTAAGATCTATAAAGCTGTAAATCAATTAAAATCTAAACACAGGTTGGTTTTAACAGGAACTCCAATAGAAAATTCGTTAACTGATTTATGGGCACAGATAAACTTTTTAAATAAAGGGCTGTTGGGAAACCTCCGTTTCTTCAAACGGGAATTTGTTCAAGCAATAGAAAAAAATACAGATCCTGAAAAGAAAGAACGTTTACAGGAATTTATTCAGCCTTTTGTTCTTCGCCGGACTAAACATCAGGTAGCAAAAGATTTACCTGATAAATTCGAATCGGTAATTTATTGTGACATGACCGAAGAACAAAAATCTCTTTACGAAGAAGAAAAGTCGAAGATCAGGAATTCAATTATGGAAACCATCGAAAACACAAAAGATAAACCAACATTTCTGGCAATTGATGGATTGAATAAGCTTCGCCAGATTGCTAATCACCCAGTACTTATAGATGAATCTTACGATGCAGATTCAGGAAAATTTGAAGAAATTACTCGTAATATTGAAAATCTGATTGCAGAAAATCATAAAGTACTAATCTTTTCGGCTTATGTTAAACATTTAAATCTTTTTGCTCATTATTTATCTGTAAATAAATACCCCTTTTCAATGCTTACAGGAAGCACACAAAACAGAGAACAAGTGATAAAAGATTTCCAGAACAATGATTCAAAAAAAGTATTTCTTATTCAAATAAAAGCTGGTGGAGTTGGATTAAATTTAACTGCAGCAGATTATGTCTTTATTATTGATCCCTGGTGGAATCCGGCCGTTGAAGAACAGGCTATTAACCGTACACACCGAATTGGTCAGGATAAAAAAGTTATGGTTTACAGGTTTATTTCATCAGAAACTGTTGAAGAAAAAATCCAGCAATTAAAAGCAAGAAAATCTGAACTAGCAGATTCGTTTATTAATACAGAACAAGCAGTTGAAAAAATGAACTTAGAAAGAATACTGGAGTTTCTGAGTTAAACATTTTATTTGATAGAATTCGTTTTTCTATTGACTAACGTTTATCTGTTTTGTAACTTTTAATCACCAAAAAAAGTAAAAAACAATAGTTAACTAATCTAAAATATTATGAAAAAAATTATACACCTAGTATTACCGGCATTATTTATTCTTACTATAACAAACTTAAACGCACAGGAACAAAGTACTGAAACTTTAAGTAAAGATGAATTAAAACTTCAGAAATTAGAAGAAAAAGTTACGCGAATAGAAGAAAAAATAAAACTTACCGAATTTAAGATTGCTCAAGCTGACAGTTTAATTGATGAGGGATTTGAAATGGCCACTGAAGCTAATAATGAACTTAAAACAATCAGCACTGAAGAAAAAGCGTTCCTTAAAGAAAATGAAACTCAACGAAAAACTTTATTAAAACAACTTAAAAAAGCAGATGAAGAAACAGCTAAAGAAATTGAAGAAGAATTAAAAACTTTAGAAGCTGATTATAAAACGAAAACCAAAGAATTTGAAAACAAATATAAAGCAGAAGACAAAAAACTTATAAAAGCTAAATCAAACAACGAAAAAGGGAAAGATAAACTAAAACAATACAATCCAAAATTGAAAGAATACCAGAAGCAATTAGAAGAAGCAAAAGAAGCTCTGGAAGCTTTTAAAACTGAAAAGGAATTATAAATTATATACAATAAACAGTTTAGCACGAAAATTAAATCGTGCTTTTTTTTATAAAATTTCCGGAGCAATTGGAAATTTCCCATTTGGGGTATTTTCTATTGCTTTATTTAGTTGATCAATAAGTAATTCTTTATCTCTGCCTAAATTCCCTTTTAAGAGCAAATTGTTTGAAATATGATCACTGCGATAAATAACATTATGAAGTTCCAGGTTCTGAATAAAAAGCTTCAATTCTTCATGTAATTCAACAATAGTCTGTTGTTGGTATTCTCCCTTAAATTTTTCGGTAAAATGTTTTAATCCATAAGGTAAACTTAATGTTAGAGTTGATAAAAACTTTGGACTTATTCGGTTAATAATCTGAGCAGAATTTAGAGCATGTTGTTCTGAAAATATTTGACCACCTAAACCATTAATTATCATAATGGATGTATCAATACCAGCATCATGTGCTTTTAATATACCTTCTACCGTTGAGTTAAAAGTTTCTCCTTTATTAATCATCTTTAAAAGTTCATCATCGCCGGTTTCAATTCCTATATATAATAATTTTAACCCCAACTCTTTAAGTTGTTTTAACTCAGCTTCTGATTTATTCAGAATATCCTTTGGTAAAGCATAAGAAGAAACTCTTTGTATCCTTCCAAACTGCGTATTAATTTCATTTAAAATCGGAATTAATTTACTTGCAGATAAAACAAAAGCATTTCCATCGGCTAAGAATATTTTTTTTGCCCCGGAATAATATTTCGATAGAACTTCAATCTCTTTTTTTAATACTTCAATATTTTTAACCTTAAAATTTTTTGAAGTATACATTTCACAGAAAGCACATTTATTCCAGGAACATCCTAAGGTAGCTTGAATTATAGCCGATCTTGCTTCTGCAGGTGGCCGAAAAACTGGTTCATCATATTCTATTAGATTGGAAAACATATAATGATCTAATTAAGAATTAAAATTAATTATTGTTTTGTGCTCTAAAATAGTTGTTTAGATCTTGCGTTAAAGCACTAATAGACTCTTTTAGACATTCGCTTATATTCTCTGTCATATTTTGCATAACACTTTTATTAACTTTACTTTCTGAAGTAAACCTGGTTTTAGGGTAGTTAACTCTTCTCTTACTGAAATAATTTCTTGTAAAAACCATTTCGGAATCACTATTATAGAGCTCTGCTTTTAATTTAACATATCCTTCAGATGGATTTATACTAATATTTAATTGTTGCATTCCACCAGCTGCTGTAAATTCTTTATAATACTCTGTTTTAATATTATAATCTTCTAGGAAAATATATAAACTGTATGTATTAGTAGAAATTGAATCATTCACCTTGTAAATTGCAGATCTTTCCGATTCTTTTATAAAGGAATTAGTTATGAATTTATCTATTTGTGGATTTAATGATCCTTTACCAAGCTCAACTAACAAGTCATATTCAATATGATGCATTATTACTAACCAAATATTTTTCCCATCGACCTTTGTAACTTTCGTATTTAAAATACTATCAGACACATCAAATGTTGTGGGTACCACATTAACATCAATTACATCAATTACATCACTTACTAATTTTGAATCGTGAATATAGCCTAAATCATATTGTGTCCTATTCAATTTGTTTTGTAAAGACTTAGGCCCCATGCAACTTGATAAAATGATACTTATTAAACTAAAAAATAAAAACTTCCTCATAATGATTAAATATTATATCTAACAAATCTAATTCTATTATTAATTATTTTTTTATAAACCTGATCAGGATTATACTTATCTATTATTTGCTGGTATTTTTCTATATAATTATTTATATCAACATTATTATTTATTAACGAAAGTTCATATTGGCAATCTACCTTTAATAATTCACATAAAAACTCGATACTCTCATTTTTATTAGAATCAAAATTTCTTATTGCAGAGTCATATTTATGTTTATACATTTCTAATAAACCACTTGAAAAATAATAATATGGATCATCTTTGTCAGTAACTAAGAGATAATCCCCTAAAGCATTATATTTCTGCTCATTAATTAAATTAAAAGTTTGGTTCAAAACTTTATTTTCGAGCATATCAGTTTTAATTAGTATCACTTTGTTTTGGATATAAGTTCTATTATTAGTCACAATATAACCATCCCCTTCAATGCCCTTTGCTCTGTATGAATTAATTACCTCTGTTTGCGTTGTTAAGGTATATTTTTGTTCAACGCAACCTAAAGCAATAAGAATAAAAACAAGTAGAATTAATTTTCTCATAATAATTTCTGTAAAATTGAGTCCCCGAAATTAAAAAATTTAGTCTACAATTCAATCCAAAAAATAAAATGTCTTAAATAATTTAAACCTTTAAAAACTTTTTGTCATCAAAGAAAAGAAATAGTAACTTACAATCTTTAATAAAAATTCATACAAAATGATACGTAATAAAATTTCACTTGTAATTTTAATTAGCCTTTTTAGCTTAAATGTATTTTCTCAAGTAAACTCAGCTTATTTTTTAACTGAACCTACTTTATCTCCTGATGCTCAAAAAATTGTTTTTGTATATGAAAATGATTTATGGCAAGTCGATGCAAAAGGTGGTACAGCTTTCAGATTAACCGCTATGGATGGTGCAGAATCTCACCCACATTTCTCTCCTGATGGTAAATGGTTAGCATTTTCATCAAATCAAAACGGAAACTCCGATATATATGTTATGCCTATCGAAGGAGGTAAAATTAAACAACTAACTTTCCATGATGCTAACGACTATGTTAGCAGCTGGTCGTGGGATTCTCAGTCTATTAATTTTATGTCTGGCAGATACAATGTAACAAGCACATATAAGGTCAATTTAAATGGTGGAACTCCATTAAGACTTTTTGGTGATAATTATTTTAATAATCCACACTTTGTTGTTGAATCTCCTATCGAAAGTGCGTATTATTTCTCAGAATCGTGGGAAAGTTTCATGTTTCCGCACAGAAAAAGATATAAAGGAGATCATAACCCAGATATAAAATATTACAATACAACAACAAAAGAATACAAACAATTAACTACCTACAATGGGAAAGATCTTTGGCCTAGTATAGATCAAAATGGCAATGTTTATTTTGCATCTGATGAATTTAATGAAGTGTACAATCTTTATACTTTTGATAAATCAGAAAAAAAGAAATTAACTGAATTTGCATCAGCAATTTGGCAACCGCAAGTAAGTGCTAATGGTCAAAAAGTTATTTTTACTAAAGATTACCAGGTTTATTTATATGATACACAATCGGGTGAAACTGTAAAACCAGAAATAAAGATATTCAGAAATGAGATATTGACAACTGAAAAGGAATTTAATGTGAGTGGAAAAATCTCAAATTTTGATGTTTCTTCAGATAATAAAAAAATAGCCTTTGTATCGCGTGGAAAACTATTTGTAACAGATATAAAAGGAAAGTTTATAAAAGAAATAAATAGTAATCCTAAAGAGAGAGTTTTAGAAGTTAAATGGCTCGATGATAATAAAACTTTGCTTTATTCCAGAACCATTAAAGGCTGGACAAATATCTTTAAAACATCAGCTATTGAGAATACAGGTGAAGAGCAGCTTACTTTTGAATACAAAACTGAAAGGTATATTGAGCTTTCTCCAGACAAGAAAAAAGCAGTCTATATCAGTGGATCAACTAATATTAATCTTTTGGATTTAAAAACGTTTAAGGTAGAAAAGATTATAGAAGATGAATTCTGGTTCAGAGGCTCACAACCTACTTTTTCACCTGATGGGAAATATATTGCTTACACAGCTTTTAGGAATTTTGAACCAGATGTATTGATTTATGATATCCAATTTAAGAAAAGTACTAATATAACCAATACAGGAGTGCCTGAATATAATCCGGTATGGTCGCCAGATGGTAAATACTTATATATTACTGCCGAAAGGTTTAAACCAGGTTATCCAAGAGGCAAAGGAACCGATAAATTATATAGGATTCCTTTATATCGTTTTGCCGAAAAATTTAAATCTGATAAATACGATGAACTTTTTAAAAAAGAAGATAAAGATGATAAGAAAAAAGATACTACCATACAAATCAGATTTGAATTTGACAATATGTGGGAAAGATGGGAATCTATTATTTCAGCGCCAGGTGAACATGAATATCCAATGATATTTAAGGATAAAGAAAAAGATATTTTATTTTTTAATTCAATGACAGATGATTATAAATTCTCATTTAATAAAGTTGAATTAAAACCTTTTGAAAAGCAGGAGCTTAAATCATTATTTGATAAACCTTTTAGTATGATTGTTAAATCAAAAGATAAATATTACAGTTTAATTAGTGGTAATATTTACACCATCAATACTTCGTCAAATAAAACTGAAAAAATATCCATTGATTATTCATTTAGTAAGAATCTTAATGATGAATTTGAGCAAATGTTTTATGAAAACTGGGCTGCATTGGCCGAAAATTTTTATGACATACAATACCATGGAGTTAATTGGAATGAAATAAGAAACTATTATGCTCAATTTTTACCTTACATTCAAAACCGGGAAAACTTACGTAAGTTGCAAATTGATATGCTAGGCGAACTAAATGCTTCGCATTTAGATTTTAGAACTGGTGGAGATGAACAAGAAACATTTTATAAATTAAAAAGTAAAGAAACAGGAATCATTTTTGAAAATGAAAATCCTTTCATTGTAAAAAACTTTGTTGCAAAATCTCCTATTGACATTCTGGAAAATCCGATACAAATTGGAGATGAATTAATTGCAGTTAATGGTGTACAAGTTGATCAGTCAAAAAATAGAAACATCTATTTTAACGCTATCGAGAATTCAGACGAAATAGAATTAACATTTAAGAATACAAAAACAAGTTATAATATCAAAATTCATCCTATTAGTTCTGGTAAATTAAATAACTTACTATACGATGAATGGATTACCCAAAAGCAAAAACTAGTTGATAAAGCTTCTAATAAAAGAATAGCTTATGTTTACATGAAAGATATGGGTAGTGGAAGTTTAAATGATTTTTTGATTGATATGACAACAGAAGCTGTACATAAGGATGCTTTAATTCTTGATATCAGATATAATCGTGGCGGCAATGTTCATGATGATGTACTTCAGTTTTTATCGCAAACACCCTATATGAACTGGAAATATAGAAATGGTAGTTTATCGCCACAACCTAATTTTGCTCCGAAAGCTAAACCTATTGTATTGTTAATTAACGAACATTCGTTAAGCGATGCAGAAATGACAGCAGAAGGATTTAAACAACTTAAACTGGGTAAAGTTATTGGAACGGAAACCTATCGTTGGATTATTTTTACATCGGCTCGTGGTTTGGTTGATGGATCGTATACAAGGTTGCCGTCATGGGGCTGTTATACTTTAGATGGAAACGATCTGGAAAAAACCGGTGTTGCACCAGACATTTATGTTAAGAACACTTTTGAAGATCGTATAAATGGAACCGATCCCCAACTGGAAAAAGCTATTCAAGAAGTTTTAAAAGAACTTGAATAATAATTAGTATCGTTCTGTTTTGTGGTCCCTAACTAGATTAGGTGTCTTTACATATACTATTGATTAGTATAAAAGTGATTCGCTTTTTTCTCGCTTTGCTCATGAGAAAAGTTCAAGGGAACTTTTTAAACATTGAAATGAGTAATAATAACTTTTTTGGACATTTTTTTAATTTTTAAATCGTTTTAAATCTGATTTCTTAAAAGTCCACTCAGGCGTTTTTAAGTCAGCTTCAAAATTAACACTATACCAAGGACTAATTTCTCTGTTTTCAGGATTCTTCAACACATGAATGTCCTGAGCAGGCATATAACTTTGTGCCAGCAAAAATATTTTATTGCCATTTATATCTTCTGCCAAATCAACAATAATAACCGCATGTCCGGGGCTACCGCCCTGAATAAACACATCTCCTATCTGAATTTCTGAAATATGAACTGGGATTAATTCCTTTTCCAAAGATAATGTGCCGGCATAAGCGAAAATAATATCCATATATTCTCTAAAATCCTTATATGTATTTGATGGGGATGATTGTTTTTGCCAATAAGTTTTATTGCCTTCAACTACTATCCTATTCCCTTTAATCCATACATTATAATCAACACGAAAACCATTAGTGAAATTAAAATGAATATCATTATAGTTTCCTTTTGCATATAAATATTCTGCACGCAATCGCATTACTGCATCGGCACATTGCTGTAGATTTCGCGTTCCGATATCCAAATCTACTACAGCTTTATAAACCCAAAAATTTGGTTTTATAATTCCATTGTAATATTTTACCATTGTCCCTTCTGGCTTTAATTTTAAAGTTCTCAAATAGGATCCAAAACTACCTTCCTTTATTAATGTTCTTTTATATCCTTCGGGGGTTAATATTCTTTGATTAATGGTTTGTCCTTCAGCATTAATTAATGCTGAACTGCTATTTTGCCCATAAATAAAATAAGCATGGAAAAATAGTATGTATACAATTAAAAATTTCATCATCTAATTTCAAATGTTATTGTTGCCCAATTTGATTCATAATTAATTCCATCTTCCTTACTTTCAACCATATATATTGTCCTGAGATACCATATTCCTTTTTTATTGATGCCAATCTTAAATTTACCTTCCTTATTCGTTCGAATTTTGATTTCTTCTTGTTCATCTTCTCCAACTGTATGATTAGAACAACCAACATATATTAACTGATTTTCTAATGGCTGATTATTATGTAAAAGAATAAACTTCAGGCTATCATTTAATACTGTTTCATATGGGTTCTGTAACGGAATAAATTCTACCGGGTATCCAAATATTTTTTTATAATGATCTGTTTTTTTATTTGAAACCTGGAATATTGTTTTTACATGTTTTGAATATTTTTCTCTGACAGTATCAGTAAATGTTTGATTTTTTCTTCTTTTTTCCAAAATATCCAATACCCCATCATGTTCGAGGTAATAATCAAACTCAAATGAAATTAATTCTAAAATACTGGGCAAGGTAGACACTCCTGCCACATACGAACCTTTTTGTTCTGTTTTAAACCTTAAATATGTAATATCATCATTATAAAACCAATTTGAATCGGAAGGAATAAATAAAAAATCCGGTCCAATTACTTTACTGTTTATTATTCTATTGCTGGCAATAACATTTTCACTTTTATAAAAAGTCCCGTTAACCATGAATAATGAATAATCAGAATATGGTTCGGGAAAATAATTCTCTGTTTTAATGTAAAGGTCGTGTGATGAAAAAATCACAAATAGAGCAATTACTGTTAATGTTTTGAATATGAAACGACTATAATAGTTAACTTTCATTTATTAGTTATCTTTAACTTACTGTTACTCGTATTTATAAACTTCGTATATCATAATTTATTTCACTGGCTATTCTAGAGTTTGTTGGGAAAAATACAATCATTAGTGCCAGTCCTAAAAATGCTTCTGCCAATAAAATTTGTGATCCTGTAATGATGAATAATACAATAAAAATAAATGATGCACTTTCAATTGCTGCAGATCTAATTATCATTGCTTCTTTATATTTTTGTATCTTAATTAATACGTCGACATCTAAGTTTCTAATTCGTTTTTTAAATACTACAATACCTGTAAAAACACTACTAAATGCCATAAGGTTTGATACCATTAAAATAATTGTCAGTTGTGTGGTTGTATCAATAAGTACTATCTTTCCCATTAATTTGTTGAGAATAATTGAGATTGTAAGGAACGTAATAACACTTATCATTAATGCTGCATGAATTATTTTTAACATTCTTAATTCAACTTTTACTTTATTTTCCATAACCTATTACTTGATTAGTTAGATTTACTAAAATAATAAAAATAGCCTTGACAAATTTGACAAGACTATAATATAATTGTAAAAATCTAAAAATTCTATACTGCAAAGTAAGCTTCTAACTCTTTCAAAGTATCTTCTTTTGTTTTAATATCGTGAATAATATTTCCTTTATCCAATACAACAATACGCTCGCAAACTTCGGTTACATGATTCAGATCATGACTAGAAATCAACATGGTTAGGTTTTTTTCCTGCTTTAATTGTTTTAATAAATTCTTTAACCTTATCTGAGTTGATGGATCAAGACTGGTAAAAGGCTCATCTAAAATTAAAATTTCCGGATCTGTCATCAGTGATGCTGCTATACCAACTTTTTGCTTATTTCCGCGAGATAAATCTCTTATATATTTCTTCTTACCAATAATTTCTCCATTAAAAAATTCATCGAACTTTTCCATAAATTTCTTTACATCACCATCAGATAAGTTATTAATACTTGCAATAAACTTAAAATACTCTTCCGGAGTTAAAAAATCAATTAAGAAAGCTTCGTCGAGGTAAGAACCCGTATATGATTTCCAAATAGTAGTTTTTTTAACATCTTCTCCTTGTGATAAAATTTCTCCTTTATTGGCTTTTATTAGGTCAAGGATTAATCTGAAAAAAGTAGTTTTTCCCGCACCATTATTGCCAACTAACCCAAAGCTTTCTCCTTTTTCAATTGCTAGTTCAGGGATATTCAAAACAACAGTTCCGTTATATGTTTTTATTATATCTTTTACTTGTATCATGATTTAATATTTTTTCTGTTTAATTTATTTTATGATTCTCTAAATCCTTCTGCAATAATATGTTTCTTTGTTTCGAATCGCTTAACAACAATTTTCATTAATGATTTATGAAATGCTAAACTAATTATACCGATCAGACCAATAGAAACAACACCCCATTCAGGTATGCCCAGAATGCTAAATGGAGCCCAGATTAATACCGGCAGTAAAAAGAATGGTAAAACCATAATCCAGTTTGATGCTCCTAAACCTTGATAATTAAATGCCGAACTTTTTGTCATGTCCATTCGTTTACGACTATTACTTGAAAAATACATTAACAACATCGATAAAAATCCCAGGTTAAATAAAAAGGTAGCAGTATTAATGAGCAATACTTTCATTCCAAAATAAACATAAGGAATGGTAAGCAAATAACATAAAATTACAGTTGATACTATTACTGCGTACTTTGCTTTAAAATGTTTTGTAAAATCAACATTATTTGCAATAATACCGTCGAAATAGTTACTTTCATAACTTAACATATACTGACCATAGTTAAACATAATTCCTCCAGTCATAAAAATCCCAACAAAAATTAAAAAGCCATATCCATTTAAATATATTTCCTGAGGATAAAAGAAAAAACCATAAAATAGAAACAATGGTGACATATTTATAATAGATTTAGCTCGTTTATTTCTCCAAACCAGCTTAAGCTCCAATAAAATCATTTCACCTAAATCACCAAATGACTGTAAATATTTTACTTTAGATAGTGAATCAATTTTCTTTTGTTTTTTAACATTCACATCTTCCAGTGTTAATCTTGATTTTAGATAATTAAAGTTTACAGAATAAACAATTGCCAGAATCAACACGGGAATTAATATAAATACCTGATTATATGTTAAGAATGTTATTAATTCAGATGAGTAATAAGTTAACGAGAATATATTGAATTTATCAAGAACTCCAACAACAATTATTAGAAGAGCAAAAATACCAATTATGGCAGGTTTATCAATAAATCTTCGTTTCAGATAATGTAATAAAAAGCTATTATTAATTATTAAGATTAACATTAATAACATCCAGCTTATCGCATTTAAAGTGGAATATCCGGGAATTATAACTTTAACAACAAAGGGAATAAAAACCAATAATGGCAAGGCATTGAAAATATTTAATGAAGATTTTAATAGAATAAAGTTGACTATTTTATTCTTTTTTACAGGCAAATGTAAGTAAGATTCTACATTAATTATAGGAAGATTGTAAAGGAAGAATCTTGCAAACAGATCAATCCCCAAATAATATAACAATCCGCCATTAAAAATGTAAAAAATATCGCCTTCGGGATAAGATTCTTTTAATATTACATCTATAAATAAACCTAGTAGAATTAAATACGATAACATTAAAAGCAATAAGAATCCAATAATTACATTGATTGCAATACTTTTTTGCCAAAAATTAGAGCGTGTCATCTCTTTCCACTGGTGAGATAAAAACCATTTAAACATATTTTTTCAATTTTTAAGTTTATTAAATTAGTTAAAAAAGTATAAAATTTATTACAATAGAATATAATTATTCTGAATAAAAAAAGGCTGTTTTATAAACAGCCTTACTTAATTTATATTACTCTTAATTTAACGATTCTAAGACAGACTCTTCTATTTCATTAATATTAAAAGGTTTTCTAAAGTATTTTAAAATTAAATTACTATTTATTGCTTCAGCTATTTCATCAGTAAGATCAAAAGCAGAAAGAATATAATATATTTTATCAGGGAAAGCTTCTTTTGCCAACTTAATAAACTCGATACCGTTCATTTTAGGCATTCTCATATCACTTATTACTGCAACGATTTTTTCATTTTCATTCATTGTCTGAATTCCTTCTTCGCCTGAATTTGCTATCACAACGTCAAATCTTTTCCCAAAACTCATTTGAAAAATCCGAAGATTAATTTCTTCATCATCGACATATAAAATTGTAAATTTTTCTTCCATCTGGTATTTCTTTTGCTACAAAGGTAAACTAATTTTGAATTCAGTCCCCTTATTTTCTTCTGAACTAACATCTATATTTCCTTTATGATCTTTTATGATGTTATAAGTAATAGATAAACCAAGACCTGTACCTTCTCCAGTTTCCTTTGTTGTATAGAAAGGATCAAATATTTTAGATAAATTTTCTTTTCTTATGCCACATCCGGTATCTGCTATGATAATTTGAAGTTCCTTTTTTTCAATTTTAGTTTGAATATGTATTTCTCCCAGATTATTAATGGATTGAATTGCATTTAATAGAATATTTAGCATAGCCTGATGCAACTTACCTTCGTTTCCTTTAAGATTATATTCCTTATCTGTGTATTGTAAATTTACAATAATCTTGTTTTTAATTTGATTTTGCAATATAACTAAGCAGTTATCAATAATTTTATGGATATCACAACGAACAATTTTAGAATCGTTTTTACGACTATAATGATTTAAGCTGGTTACAATATTTGCTGCCCTGTCTATTCCAATATTAATACCATCAATTAAAGGCTCCAGCTCCTTTTTATGTTCTTTTAGATTTTCATCAATATACTGTTCAATACCATATGCACCGCCTTTAATAAAATTGAGTGGATTATTAATTTCGTGTGCTACTCCGGAAGCTAAAACACCCAGCGAAGCCATCTTTTCTGATTCGATTAAATGTTTTTGTGTGTTTTGCAAATTCATTAGCACTGCTTCTAGTTCTTCTCTTTGTTGCAATAGTTCTTCGTTTGTTGAACTAAGTTCTTCATTTGTTGCTGCCAGTTCTTCTGTTCGTTCTTTTACCAAAAATTCTAACTGCTCTCTATGTTTTTCAAGCTCTTGTTCAATTATTTTTTTATCGGTAATATCTCGACTAATCGTCTGTATATATATTTCGCCATTTATTTTTAGTTTTGACATAATTCCACTAAACCAATGGATATTTCCCCAATGATCAATAAATCGATTTTCAATAATATCAGTATGTGCTTCATCTCCATTTAAAAGATCTTTTAAGGCATTCTGCACTATGTACATATCTTCCGGATGAATTCTGGCTTTTCGATTCAGATTATTATAATCTTTGCTAGTAATTCCAGTTAATTTCTCCAAAGCACTATTCCCAAATATTATATTTTTATTTAAATCAGAAATCATAATAATATCAGGAAAAGCTTCAATAATAGTACGATACTTTTCTTCACTTTCTTTTAGTTCTCTTTCTGCGTTTTTAGCTTCCGTAATATCTACTGTAACACCCCTAAATCCAACCGGTTTATCTTCTTTGTATACAACGCTGGTAAATATCTTGACCGGGAATTGTGTTCCATCTTTTCGAACCGCCAGATATTCATCACCAACTGAAAGAATTCCTTGTAACCTTCTCTTTAATGTTTCTTTAGCTCGCTGTTTTTGTTCAGGGATAATTAAATCAAGAACATTTATTCCTTTAATTAAATCATCATACGTATAATTATGAACTTTCAATCCTACTTTATTTGTATAAGTACAATTTCCTTTTAAATCTGATTCCCAAATGGTAACAGGAAGTAATTCTGCCATTTCTCTATATTTCTCTTCACTTTCCTTTAAAGCTTTCATTGTTTTTTTACGTTCTGTAATATCTACCACAAAACCTTCATAATATTTTGTCTTACCTTTAGCGTCTTTAACGGCATGAGCATTTTCTCTTATGATTAATATTTCACCATTACTTTTTAACCACTCCGATTCATAATCCTTCACAAATCCATATTTCTCGATTGTATTTATAAAATCAGTACGAGTTTTATTTATAAAAACATCATCTTTTTCTATATTTCTTTTTGATAGTTCTTTTATAGAATTATATCCAAGCATATTTAACAAAGCCGGATTTGCTTGTAATATATCTCCAGCAGGAGTAGTTTGATAAATTCCAACCTGAGAGTTTTCAAAAATGCTACGATATCTTAACTCACTACTTAATAGTTCTTTATTGATCTTTTTTATTTCAGTAATATCGGTTATGGTTCCAATATATCCTGAGATTTCATCATTTTCCATTTCTGGAACAGCATTTCCTAATACCCAAACAATTTCACCATTAGGTTTTATAAACCTATATTCAGCAATTGATTTTACACCTTCTTTTGAATCTGTTTCCCATTTTACATTTAACGCGTTCCTATCTTCTGGATGAACTGCTCTTAACCAATCATTCCCAATAGCTTCATCAAATTTCAAACCTGACAATTCGCACCATTTCGGATTTACATAAGTAGTATATCCATCTGGCCTTGTTCTGAAAATTCCAACAGGAGATACTTCAGCCAATGTTTGAAAGAGTTTCTGACTAGAAATAAGTTCTTTTTCTGCTTTTTTCTTTTCTGTGATATCGATGAGTGAAAATTGCAATAATGTTTTATCTGCGGATTTAAATGACAACAAATGCACTTCAGCATCCCAAAATTCACTATTTGGTCTCTGATGCAACCATTCGAATGTAACAGCTCCATCTTTTATCGCTTTATGTATATATTCTTTGGCTTTTTGTTCAGAAAGATTACCATCGTATTGATACTGGGCAGAAACATCGACTGGTGTTTTTCTTAACGCTTCATCTTTACTTGTATATCCATATACTTTAATTGCAGCAGGATTGATATCAATGAACTTATACGAATCTGACTCCATAACAATTATTGGAATCTTTGAACTCTCAAAAACGTTTCGTCTTAGTTCTTCACTTTTTTTAAGTTCTTTTTCTGCATATAATCTTTTTTCATAATCGTACTCAACTTTCTCTAATGCCTTATTGTTAATTCGAACAATCTGGAAAGCTGCTACACCTGAAAATATCAAAGCTATCGCTATATCAAAAAAATAATCTACAACAATAGGAGTATTTAGCCCAAGTATATCCTTGAAGTAAGAAATAAAGAAATAAAGAAATAAAAGATTTGCTAGAACATAAATAAAAATGGTAATTCTAAACTTACTAATGAATAAAGGAATACTATTAATAATGGCTAAAATTAACACGGCGGTATCCAGTTTGATTATTGGTACGTTATTACTCCCAAAAACCATTACATACCATACCCCTAAATTTGCCGAGATTAAAAACACATGTGTTGAAATGCTAAAATGTCCTTTGACTAATAATATCAAACATCCTGAAAAAACAAAAAATAAAGCTATAATAGGTATAATAATATGCATATCTAACTTATTTTCAGTACCAATCAATTGGGTATATATAGAAGAAGTTGTCAATAAAATAATGGCAACAAGCGCAGCTATGTTAATATTATAAAATACCCTAGCTTTTAGTTGTAAATTAAAAGCACTGTTTGAATAGATATTTAAAACCTTAGGAAGTTTATTATCTTTATTCTCGTTTGATGTCATATAATTTAGTCATTTTCTTTCTTAATAGTTTAACACAGAGTAATTCTAAACAAGGAAAATTAGCCCTTACACATCAAAATCTTGTACTTCTCATAAATTTAAGTAATGTTTTACTAATTTACAAGAACTGATCTTCTCAAACTATATATATATTTGATTAACAGTTAAAATTAATAGATGAAAAAAGGCAATCTTGAAAGATTGCCTTTATTATAAAACTGTGTCCCGTCCTGAAATAAGTCGATTTTGTGTCAACTTATTTTAGGACGACTCACTGATAAGTTATATTAAATACTTTGCTTAATGCTTTTCCATGTTTCATTAGACATTTTAGAACCAATAACCTGAATTACATTACCTGCACAAACCGAACCAATTCTTCCACATTTATCCAGTGGCAAATTATTCACTAAGCCGTATAAAAAGCCTGATGCATATAAATCGCCTGCACCTGTTGTGTCAATTGAGTTTGCTTTAATTGGATCGATCATGTAAACTTTACCCTGATTTTTAACCATTGATCCCTTACTTCCTATTTTTACAACAGCTATCTCACACATTTCAGCAATCTCGTTTAAAGCTTCTTTTGGTTCTTTACCTGTAAAAGCTTTTGCTTCTTCTTCGTTTGCAAAAATAATATCCACATAGTTCTGAACATATTTTTTTAAAAATTCGAGATTATCTTCAACCACATTAAAGCTGGCCATATCGATAGATATTTTCATGTTATTAGCTTTTGCTAATTCAGCAGCTCTTAACATTAAATTATGATTTAACACTAAATAACCCTCAATATGCAAATACTTGTAATCTTTAAACTGCTCACTTGTTAAATCAGAATCAGACAACTCAACTGCTGCACCAAGATATGTTGCAAAGGTTCTTTCAGAGTCGGCAGATACTAAAGCTATTGCTCTACCGGTATCAGTTTTACTTTTAAGCATGAATGGCTCAATCCCGTTCGCTTTCATATCATTACTGAAAAACTCACCAAACTCATCGTTACCAACTTTTCCAATATATCCGGCAGGAGCTCCTAAGCTAGCTAAACCATGGATTGTATTTGCAGCAGAACCACCTGAAGATTGGGATTTTTCAAAATTTATCGTTTCATTATTTATTTTATCTGCAAAATCCCTTTCAGATAATTGCATACTTCCTTTCTTCAAAGAAAACTTATTCAATGTTTCATCATTTGGCAATTTGGTCATTATATCAACCAATGCATTTCCAATTCCTAATACTTTATCCATTTTTTATTCTTTAATTCATAAACTGTATAAAAATACTAAGATTATTTGAAATGCAGGATTAATAATAAAATCAATTACTGTATTTTTTTAAAATATATTTGGTTTATTTTATAAACTTGTTTATATTTGTCAAATATTAATTTAAAAACTAAAAAATGGATAAAGAAATTTTAAAACCAGAAGACAGTTTAAAAATCATTGAACAAATGATTCAGAGAACAAAAGGAAATTTACACGATAGCAGTTTTTATTTTCTATTATGGGGATGGATAATATTAACTATTAATGTGGGACAAATTATATTAGATTTAATCAATTACGATAAACCCTATTTTATATGGTTTTTAATAATCCCAGGTATTATTGCCACGTGGATTTATGGTATTCGTAACGGGAAAAAGACTAAAGCTACCTCACATCTTGACAAAATCAATTTTATGATTTGGATGGCCTTTCTAGCCTGTTATTTTACGGTTATTATCTTTATGAAAGACTTTAATTATAATGTTGCTCCACTTATTTTCATATTAGCTGGTAATGCTACTTTTCTCACAGGTATTGTAATTAAATTCAAACCTTTAATTTGGGGTGGGTTTGTATTTTTAGCCGGAGTTTTTGCTTACTTTTTATTACCAATAGAATATTTTAAATTTATTTCGCCAATAGCAATTATTTTTGGTTATTTAATTCCTGGCTATTTATTAAAATCACAAAATAAAAAAAATGCTTAAGAAATTAGATCCATTATTACATTCAGAATTGCGACTAGCAATAATGTCGTTACTTGTTTCCATTGAGAAAGCTGAATTCACTTTCTTTAAGGAAAAGACAAATGCTACTGCAGGAAATCTGAGCGTTCAACTATCAAAACTTGAAGATGCAGGATATATTCTTGTAGAAAAAGGATTTAAAGGAAAGATGCCTCAAACAACATGCTCTATTACAAAAAAGGGAATCGAAGCATTTGAACAATATGTGGAAGATTTAAAAGGATATCTAAAACTATAATTTTTTAATATTTTGGTTTATTTTATAAACCTGTTTATGTAAACTTCCGGCTATTTCCCGGAAGTTTTTTTATTTTACTAACCAATTCTTAGCCACTTCTATATCATCAAATCCCTGTATATTAGTGCCAGAGAACATATTTATTGTGTTTAAAATAATTCGTTGTGACTTTGTAAGACCAACCATAGCTTTTTTCCTACTGTATCCTTTTACCTTATTATTTACTTCTTTTAATGCTTTTAAAGTCTCTTGTGTTGCAAACGAACCAGTTACATCAACTATCTCAAGTAAATTCCTCTGTCCATTTTGCATAATAAAGTCTGATGTTTCATTCATTACTGCAACGGCATGTTCAGGTGTTTTTAGATTTGTCCAATCTGAATAATAAATTTTTTTATTCTCATGAAAAATAGGGTAAATTCTCTTTGACATTTTTTAAACTTAGTTTTGTTTGATGTTTATATTCAATACTTTATTCGTAATAAAACAAAAAAGGTTACTTAATAAATAAGCAACCTATTTGTTTATTAT
>CAZPMA010000008.1:0-47780 GCA_964587535.1 uncultured Bacteroidales bacterium | reverse complement strand
TCGATCAGGTTGCCAAAAAACTGAAAGCATTTGAAGATAAAGATCTAAGTGAAAGGTTATATGGTAAAGAAAAAGAACTTAGGGAATTAGTAATGAAATACTTACATTGTCAATAATAATGTATTCTAAAATAATAAAAGCACATCAAGATTACGATGTGCTTTTTTTAATTTAATATATCAGAAAATTCAATATCCTGTGAAGCAAGAACAAATATTTTATTCTCAATTTCTTTAGTATTTTCTTTCAATTGTTGATAATAACTAGCAAAATCTTTGTCAGGAGCTTTTAATCCAAGCATTACCATATCACTATCTTTAGACTCTTCGTTTAATATTTCCCAGAAAACTCTTCCGTTTGAAACAATTACCTGAGTGTTAAAACCAACACGCATTCCAGACAACAGATTACCTAGATTTTCTCTTGTGCCTTTTGCAGCTTCTTCTGTTTTTACAACCATCTTAATGCATACATTAACTTGTTGCCAGTGTGGACTATTTTTAACAAGGTAACTTAAAATCATCATTAGTCCACCATTGCCTTTTAATCCACCCCACCATAGGTCAATTCTCTTATGGCCTGCATAATTAAGTTTAAAATTGTTTTGCAAAACAATCACATTTCTTTTTGACTGGTAGAAATGGTAGATCATCTCAGAATAAGGTTCATGGTGGTCGTTTACTTCGGTATCACCTAGTAATATTGTATTAGGAACAAGAGATCCTAAACCATAGGAGTTTACTAATTGTTCGGCGCCAGTAAATGGATTGTTAGATCTTGTAACACGAACCAGAGTACGAATATTCTTATCATTTAAATAATCTGAAATTTGTTTCTCATATTCAATTGTTTTTTCTTGTGAGACTTTATTTTCCGGTAGAATTGTAGCAACAGTAATTAAACCTTTTTCTTGAACCAACCCATACGCAAAATCAATTAAATGCCATCTTTTTGTTGGCATTCCCGAGAAAACTAGAATGTTAGGACGCCAGCTTTTGGGGTTTGAATTTGTATCAAGTCTTAAAAGTGCATAACGAGCAACTTGCAATAACATACCACTACGCACATCTCCCCAGGTAGTTTTTAATCTTCTTCTTCGAAGCCACACATAAACGATAGTAATAAAGAGAATTGCAACAATTGTGGCAATAGCATTAATTAGAAACATTACTGCAATGCAACCTATAGTTCCTAAAAAAGAGAATATCCAGTGAACTTTAAATTTGGGTCTAAAGGAAGGACTCTCAAGAAGTTTCTCAATTCCTGCGGTAATATTTAATATTCCATAAGTTGTTAAGAAGAACATTGTCAGGATGGGAGCTATTGCATTTAAATTTCCCAAATACACTAAAATAAGTGTAACTACCATAGTAAATACTGTTGCCCATCTTGGTATTTGTTCATTGCCAGAGCCTTTTCCTAAAAATGCTAGTTGTCTGGGAAGTACTTCATCTTTTGTTAAAGCTTGTAACACCCTGGGTGCTCCTAATAAACTACCCACAGCGCTCGATAATGTTGCGCCCCAAATTCCAAGTAAAATAGCACCTCCCCAAAAAGCTATTTGCTGCATAATTAATGGATTGCTAACCAAGGTTTCGGCATCGGCTCTATTAGCAAGAATAATAGGTAATGTCATATAAATAATATAACCTGCACCAACGGCTAAAAATGTTCCTTTAGGTATTGATTTAGCCGGGTTTTTTAAATCGCCAGACATATTAACTCCTGCCATAATTCCTGTCACAGCAGGGAAAAAAACAGCAAAAACTTTCCAAAAACTTACTGATTTTGAAGCAGGTACCCCCCATAACTCAATGTGTGAATTTTCTATAGGGCTTCCAAAAAATAATGATAAAAGAGACATAAAAATAACACCCAGGATAAAAAACTGTACTTTAATAGTGGCTTTAGTAGAAAATAAGGCTAAAGTTCCAAGTAGTAATGTAGTGATAATGCCAACAAGTTTAATATTTAAGGAAGGGAAAATTGCTACGATACTTTCTGAAAATCCAATAATGTATAAGGCTACTGAGAAAGCTTGCGCAAGATACAAAGGAATGCCGACGGCACCACCAATTTCTACTCCCAACGATCTACTTATCATATAATATGCTCCTCCGGTTTTAACAGGAGCATTGGTTGAAATAGAAGCTATGGATAAAGATGTAAGAAATGTTATTGAAGTTGAAATCGTAACAATTATTAAGGATCCAATTAAACCAACATTTCCAACTACCCAACCAAAGCGTAAATACATAATTACACCCAGAATAGTTAAAATGGAGGGCGTAAAAACACCTCCAAAAGTATTTAACCGATTAGGTAATGTTGATTTTTGTTTAATGATCTTTAAAATTTAACAGTGAGTAATTATGGAGCTAAGCGCCTTATTTTCCAGTCGTTATCATCTAAATAATATTCAATTCTATCGTGTAAACGATTAGGTCTTCCTTGCCAGAATTCAAATATATAAGGAGTTAAGATATATCCACCCCAGTTTTTTGGTCTCGTAGGAGGATTTCCTTTAAATTTTTGTTCAAATTCTTCTTGTTTATCTTCGATAAAGGTCCTGCTTGGAATTTCTTGACTCTGAGGCGATGCCCAGGAACCTATCCTTCTTTTAGCTGATCTGGTCAAATAATATTCTTCAGATATTTCATCTGATGTTTTTTCAATGCGCCCTTCAATTCTGATTTGTCTTTCCAGTTCAGGCCAATAAAATAATAAACTTCCAAAATGGTTATCTCTTATATGATGTCCTTTTTTACTTTCGTAATTTGTGTAAAAAATAAATCCACCATCTTTCATTTCTTTTAAAAGTACCATTCTGCTTGAAGGTTGCATGTTTTTACCTACCGTTGATAAAGCCATTGCTGTGGGTTCTTTAATGCCTGAGTTTATTGCTCTATCCATCCATTCAACAAACTGCTTAAATGGATCTGCATCAACATCTTTTTTGCCAAATGATTTTTGCCTGTAATCATTTCTGATTTTGTCGTACTTTTTGTCCATATCAAAGAATGTTAATTGTTTGTATTCTCTAACTGAGCATTATTTATACTGGCATTTAGCTCAAAGCCCAGTATTAGAGCAAAAGAGTTTAAATATAACCACAATAAAACAACCATGATGGTTCCAATAGAACCATAAAGTTTGTTGTATTGTCCAAAATTATTTACAAAATACGAAAATCCCAGCGAACTTAAAAGAGCTAATAAGGTTGCCAGAGTCGAACCAGCTGAAATAAACTTCCACTGATCCTTTTTTGCAGGTGCAAAATAATATAAGAAAGATATGCTAAAGAAAAATAATGCAATGATTATAATCCATTTAGCCATAGAAATTAAATAATACGTTATATCCATTTCCAAGATATTATATTCAACTAATTTTCCTAAAATAAATTGACCGAAAGTAATGAGCAAAACTGAAGATGCTATAAGAATAAAGATTATAAAAACAAGAAAAGTTGAAATTACCCTGATGGCAGTCCAATTTCTTGTATCAATTGTATGGTATGTGTTGTTAAAAGCCTGAATTAATGCGTGTACGGCGTTTGTGGAAAATATTAAACTGGCTAAAGCCCCAAAGGTAAATACACCTAGTTTTTTAACAGTGACAACTGAAACCAATGTTGATTCAAAATATTGATATGCATTTTGTGGTAAAAAATCCTGAATTAACTTCATTAATTCAATTTGCAGATTTTCAACCGGGATAAATGGAATTAATGTAAATATAAATAACATCGTCGGGAAAATGGCTAATGCAAAATTAAATGCAATGGCTGACGCACGAGTAGCTAAATATCCATTTTTTGCACCCGACAAAAAGAATTTAAGAACATAGTAAACTGGAGCGTTATCAAAACCAGGCATTGATACCTTTAATGCCCAGTCTTTAAGTTTTTGTATATTAGACTTTAGAAAAGTTTTTTTTATGTTATTTTCTGACATTTGAACTTAAACGCATTAACTATTTTGTAAATTAAATAGCTTTTAGGCTCATATCCAAACTTTTTATATGATGAGTTAATGCACCGACTGAGATAAAATCCACTCCACATTCTGCATAAGAACGTATTGTTTCTAGCGTTATTCCTCCCGATGATTCTGTTTCAAATTTTCCATCAATAAGCTTAACGGCTTTTTTAGTATCATCACAGTTGAAATTGTCGAGCATTATTCTATGAACATTTCCAACTCTTAGGATTTCTTTTACTTCATTTATATTTCTTGCCTCAATTTCAATTTTTAGGTCTTTATTTTTTTTCTTTAAATAGTCATTAGCTTTAATAATTGCGGGTTCAATTCCACCAGCAAAATCGATATGGTTATCTTTTAACATAATCATATCATAAAGCCCCATTCGGTGATTTTCTCCTCCTCCAATTTTCACAGCTAATTTTTCAAGATATCTATTTCCGGGAGTTGTTTTTCGTGTGTCTAAAATAACAGCTTTTGTACCTAATAATTTGTTTGCATATTTTTTAGTAGTAGTTGCAATACCACTCATGCGCTGCATAATATTTAAAACTAACCTTTCTGATTTAAGAATAGAATGTGTATTCCCTTGAACAATAAAAGCCCTGTCGCCTTTATTAACTGCATTGCCATCAAAAAGAAATTGTTCAAATTTTAAACTGGAATCAACAATACTAAATACTTTTTTTGCAATTTCTATTCCAGCAAGAATCCCTTCTTCTTTGATTAATAATTGTGCTTTCCCTGTTATACTATCAGGAATACAAGATAAAGATGAGTGATCGCCATCACCTATATCTTCTCTTATTGCATTTTTGATAAATTCTTCGAGAAGTTTGTTACTCATTTTCAGGTTCTATTCTCAGTTGATGAATAAATGGTTTGTCACCTTTTTGCTTTATTAAAATGTAAACCCTAAAAGTTCCATTAAATGTTTCAAGCTTTCCAATGGCAAATTTAGATTCTTCTTTTCCTCCCTGATGAATAAACTCAAAAGCTTTTGGGAAATGATCAGTGAAAAAATTATCTAAAATTTGCTGTGCTTGCACATTGCTATAAACATCTTCTTTGTCAATAATAACTAACTCAATAGTATTGTTAAAATATTTGGCTAGTTCTTCAGCATCTCCAACCTTAAAAGCAAAAGCAATATCCTTAGGAATTTCCGAATTATACGTAAATGCTCCTAAATTAAATATAAAAGAGAAAATTATAAGTAGCGGTATTGCTTTTTTAAAGGTTTTCATCTTATTTTATCTTAAGTTTGCGTATAAAGAACAGCAAAAATTAAACCATAAATAATTATTTTGGTATTTATTTTGCGAAAATTAAAAAAAAATACCAAATAAAAAAACCAACTTGCTTATGAAAGTTAGTTTAATTGTTGTTGGAAAAACTAATTCTAAGTATTTAATTGAAGGTGAGAATGTTTATTTTAACAGACTAAAACATTATTTATCATTTGATTACAAGGTTTTACCAGATTTAAAGAATACCAGGAAGTTAACTGAAGATCAGCAAAAAACGAAAGAAGGCGAGTTAATACTTAATCAAATATTGAGTAGTGATTTTGTTGTTTTACTTGATGATAAAGGTAAAGATTTTACATCGATTGATTTTTCAAAATTCATCGAGAAACAAATGATTACTGGAACAAAAAGATTACTATTTGTTGTAGGGGGGGCTTATGGCTTTTCTGAAGATGTTTATAATAGATCAAATTATAAGTTGTCATTATCAAAAATGACATTTTCACATCAAATGGTAAGATTAATATTTCTAGAACAAATGTATCGAGCAATGACGATTATTAAGGGAGAACCTTATCATCATGAATAAACCAGATTAAAATAGTTACATTATTTAGTAATAATTAATATGTGAGAAATATGTTTCTTTTCAAAAAAATATCACAATATAAGAGTATCATTTTTATATTAATTACAGTCTTATTAGCATTGCTTCTGGAAAAGAATTCAAGGATTGAGCTAAATCAAGATAAAGAGTTTGCTAGAGTTGAAAAAATAATTCATTCAAAAATTGATAAAGTTGATAAGACATTATCGAAGATGAAAATGAATCTTGATTCAAACACATTGGATAGTTTAATGCTGGATCATTCTTTTTTGCAAAAGGATTTATATAAAAATGAAGGAATTGTCTACTTAGGATATAAAAATGACACATTAGTATTTTGGACAGATAATTCTGTGCCTGTGGATAATTATAAAATTGATAAGTACCTGTGTCGTGATGTAGCTAAATTAAAAAGTGGTTGGTACATTATTCGTCACTATCAACATGATAACAACGACCTGTTCGGATTAATATTAATAAAAAATGAATATGGTTTTCAAAACGAATTTATTAAAAGTGAATTTTTTTATGAATATGATCTTGATATTTCTGCAAAAATAAAGATTGATAGTGAGAATGGATATCAGATAAAGGATATTAATGGTGATTATTTGTTTTCATTTTTCTTAAATTCAACGTTAATTGATAATTATTATGCAATATATTTTTCCAGTTTATTTTATGTTATAGCTCTGTTGTTATTATTTTCAATAATTAGAAAGATTTTTTTAAATCTAAAAAGTCAAAAACTTAAAACAATATCTCTGTTTCTTCTATTTTTCTTGCTTATTGCATTAAGATATTTAATGTTAAAATATCACTTCCCGGATGTTTTTAGGAGATTAGATTTATTCCAACCACATCATCTTGCAATATCATTTAGTATTCCTTCTCTTGGGGATTTGCTCCTACATGCAATTTTTGTATTCTTTTTTATTAGTTTATATAATAAGTTTTTTAACTTTAAATTACCTGGGAATAATATTTTTAAATATACATTACTTGTATTTTTTATTACCGTAATATTTTTTCTATCTGTAATCATTAATTATTACCTGGAGAGTTTAATACTTCATTCAAGTATATCTTTTGAAGGCTATAAATTTTTCGACTTATCTATTTATAGTTTGGTAGGATATATTATCATAGTTTTTATTTTATTCTCATTTTTCTTATTGATAGATCATTTTCTGTTGCAAATAAAAAAAGATGTACAACTTAATCAATTTCTAATAATTTTTATTTCAACAATAATTTTAATGAGTCTTTTAACAGGGAAGCTTGGACTTGATATAGAAATTTATTCGCAAATTTTTCTATTTGTTATTGTTAGCTATCTAGCCATTGTCAGGATTAAGTTCGGGAGCTATAGTTATCCTGTAAGGGTAGTAATTATACTAATTTTTGCTCTTTACACATCAACAATCGTAAGTTATACAAGTATTAAGAAAGATAGAGAAACAAGGAAAGTATTAGCTGTAAATTTAGCTAATGAACATGATCAGGTGGCAGAAATGTTACTTGTTGGACTGCAAGATGAAATCGAAAATGACACAATAATAAAAGATTTATTAACGTGGCACCATCAAAATGAAGGAGCTATTTTAGATCATTTACAAATGAATTATTTTAGTGGATACTTTAGAAGATATGATGTGGAAATTAGCGTTTGTGATCCGAATGATGATTTAATTTTTAAGTCTGAAAATAGTGCTGATATTGTTCCTTGTTATGGTTTTTTTGATGATTTATTCGCTGTTGACGGAACTCAGCTGCAGCAAAGTAGCTTTTATTTTATTAATAATTCATACGGAGTGGTAAGTTATTCAGGCAGGTTTATCTATAAAAGTCCTGAATGGGAAAATGAAGTTACTTTATTTATTCATCTTGATTCAAAACTTGTTAATCAGGAATTAGGATATCCTGAATTGCTTCTTGATAATAAATTAACAGGATCAACCATTTTAAGCAATTATTCATATGCAAAGTATAGAAATGATGAGTTAATGACACGATTCGGAGACTTTTCATATCAACTTAGTTTGCCAAATCATTGGAAGCTTAATAAAGAATTCTATTTTTTGAATGAGCAGAGCTTCGAACATTTAATTTATAACATAGATGATATTACAACAATCGTATTTAGTACACCGAAAATGAAATTCATTGATGTTTTATCTTCATTTTCTTACATCTTCGTTTTTTATTTTATGATTGTATCCATAGTATTTTTTGTAATTCAATTTCCAGATAACATTAGAGGGTTTAGGTATGATTTTAAAAATAAAATAAAATTTACCATGATAGGTGTTTTGTTACTATCGCTCGTAATTGTTGGTTTCGGTACTATTTATTACAATATTAACCAGTTTGAAAAAAACTTATATGAAAGTATAGGTGAGAAAATACAGTCAGTTTTAGTTGAGATGAAGCAAAAACTGGGTGGAGAGTTAAATCTAAATTCAGATTATTCAGATTATCTAAATTATTTATTAGTCAATTTCTCAAATGTATTTTATATTGACATTAATCTATATGATGTAAATGGGAACCTACTTGAATCATCTCGCTCACAAGTTTTTGAAGAAGGTTTAATGGGAGATAAAATGAATGTAGATGCATTTGATCAAATGGTTGTTCAAAAGAATGGTTGGTTTATTCATAAAGAAACAATTGGTGCTTTAACATATTACTCTGCCTATATTCCTTTTACAAATGACGAAAACACATTGTTAGCATACTTAAACCTTCCATATTTTACAAAGCAAAGTACTTTAAAAAAGGAGATATATACCATAGTTGTGGCTGTTGTTAATATCTATTTCTTTTTAATATTATTATCAGTTATTGTCGCCATATTTATTTCTAATAATATTACTAAACCTTTGCAGCTTATTCAGGAAAGGTTTAGAGAAGTAGACTTAAGCAAACAAAATGAACAAATCCATTACTCAAGTAATGACGAAATTGGAAGTTTAATAAAGGAATACAACAGAATGGTAAGTGAGCTTAGTGAAAATGCAGAGAAATTAGCAAAATCAGAACGAGAATCGGCGTGGAGAGAAATGGCAAAGCAAATTGCACATGAAATAAAGAACCCTTTGACACCAATGAAACTTTCTGTTCAATATTTGCAAAAAGCATGGAAAGATGGCAACCCCGACTTTGATAAACGATTAGAAAAATTTACGAATTCTTTAATAAGTCAAATAAATAATTTATCAAGTATTGCAACAGAATTTTCAAATTTTGCAAAAATGCCAAAAGCACAAGCTGAGCAAGTTAATATTGTTGAAAGATTAAACGATACAATTACATTATTTGAGAATACAAAAAATATTCAGTTCATAAAAGAATATAATGATATTGATGAAATACTTGTATTTGCAGATAAAGAACAGCTTTTGATTGTATTTAGTAATTTAATACAGAATGCAATACAGGCAATAGATAAAGATAAACAAGGGGTGATAAAAGTTAAATTGGAAGAGGCATCTGAATATGCCCAAATTTCAATCTCTGATAATGGGGAAGGTATACCTGAAGAATTAAAACCAAAACTCTTTACTCCTAATTTTACTACAAAAACTAGTGGTATGGGATTAGGCTTGGCGATTGTGAAAAATATTGTCGAAAATGCTGGAGGTAGAGTGTGGTATACTACTCAATTAAAAAGTGGCACAGATTTCTATGTAACAGTGCCTAAGTTTAAATATGTTTAATAATATTTAGTAAGCTGTTTGACAAGATTATATAAACCATTTAAAATATTAGTCCATTACTAAAAATTACTTATATTTGTTATAATATAGGGTGTATTAATATACTATAATATGAGTGTTTTGAGAAAAATTCTACTATTTTGTTTGACCATTTTATGCTTTTTTAAGGTTAATTACGCACAAACTGAAATTTCAGATTTAATTAACTTTTATGCATCAGTTGATTCTATTTACCCTTCAAGAGATACATTATTAGTTAAAGATGCAACTAACTTTAATGATGGAGATACTATAATGGTATACCAGATGAAAGGAGCTGTGATATATAAGGACACTGTATGGAATGAGAATGATTTTGGTAAAGTTTTTAATAATAAAGTAAATAGTGCTGGTAAATATGAAATTGTTATCGTAGAAAAGGTTGAAGGCAACGAAATAATACTTAGAAATGAATTAATAAATCCTTACAATAAAGACCACATAGTTCAAATTATTAAGGTACCATCTTACAACAATGTTATTGTTAAAGACGATATTACTTGTTTACCCTGGGATGGTGAAAAAGGCGGAGTTATTGCTCTAATGGTTAATGATACAATTACTTTTAGCGGAAATATAAATGCACATGCCAAGGGATTTGCAGGGGGAAATGTTGTTAGTGGGAATGGTGATTGTGCCTACACAGATTCTTTGTTATATAGATCAATATATTTTGATAATACATTTACCGGAGCTGGTGAAAAAGGTGAAGGCATAGGAATAAGAATTGATACCATGGCCAGAGGATATGGATATTGGTCAAATGGTGGCGGTGGTGGTAATGGACGATTTGCTGGCGGTGGCGGTGGTGGTAATGCCGGATTTGGTTCCAGAGGAGGTGGGGAAGATACGACTTTTTGTGGATATACACCTGATTATATTGGTGAAGTAGTAGGTATTGATACGGCAGAATGGAAAGGGTTAGGAGGAAGAGGTGCACAGCCTCTATATAATTTTAATCCTGTAAGTAATTATATTAATGATTCAACCATACACATGGGTGGTGGAGGTGGATCAGGGACAGAAGCAATTGGATATGATGGTGTAAATGGAGGAAATGGCGGAGGAATTGTAATTCTAATTGCTAAATATGTAAAAGCTGAAAATGACACTATATACGCTAATGGAGAAACCCCCGCAGATAGTAAATCATCTGGAGGTGGTGCAGGCGCGGGAGGATCTCTGGTGTTTGATATAGATTATTTTGAAGGAAATTTGCACTTAAATGCTTCTGGAGGTAAGGGTGGTAGTGTAAAAGAAGGATTTATTGCCGGACCCGGTGGTGCTGGTGGAGGCGGTGTAATTTTGTTGGGAGGGACCCTTAAGCCAGGAATCTCACTTTCTGTTTCTCCGGGGACAGGAGGGGAAGTAATAATTGATCAGGATATATATAGTACTGGAAATGGAGAGTCAGGAGTTATTCTTAATAATATAAAAGTTCCACTAAATGGTTTCCTGTTTAATTCAATAACCGCCAGGAAAGAAGTTTGTTTTGGTGAAGATGTCCTGATTTCAGGATCACAACCTCGTGGTGGTTTTGAAGGAATACCTTTTTTATACCAGTGGCAGGTAAGCGATGATGGAACAACGTGGAATGATATTAGTGGAGCTAACGAAAAAGATTATACAGCTTTAGGAGTAACAGATACTGTTTATTATAAAAGAATAGTTACTAATGCACATATTATTGATAATGGGATTATTTTAAAAATAAATGTTCAGGGACAAATAGTAGGAAACATAATATCAGGTGATGATTTAAATACTTGTATAGGAAATCAAGCCGACACAGTGCTTGGAAGTAAAGTTTTAATTGGTGGAAATGGTAACTATAACTATATATGGCAGTATTCATTAGATGAAAACAACGACTGGATTAATATAGATACTCATAATGACACTATTTGTTGGCCCGGTATAGTTCAAGATACAACATCAATCAGGAGAGTGGTTATTTCAGGAGCATGTTATGATACAACTAATTTATCTTCAGATATTATTGGATTACCTCAAATAGAAAATAATATAATTGCTTCGGAGCAGTTAATATGTTATAAAGAAAGACCTAATTTATTAACAGGAAATAGTCCACAAAATGGTCTTGGTCCAGGTTCTTATATTTATTTGTGGCAAAAAAGGTCTGATGCAGAAAATTGGACTGACATCCCAGGTGCTACTGGCATAAATTATCAACCAGATGCTTTAACAGATACAACTTTTTACCGTCGTATAGTACTTTCTGATGATTGCTTAGATGAAAGTGATTCAGTTATGATAGCTGTTATTCCTGATATAGGGAATAATAAGATTGAAAATGATTTACCAATTTATACTTGTTTTAACACAGCACCATATCAAATAATTGGATCTGAACCAAATGGTGGTGCAGGAGCAGGAACTTACTATTATCAGTGGCAAGATAGTATTATTGGTGGTACATGGCAGGATATTGTCGAATCATCAACAGGAAAGAATTATAGTCCACCTGAATTAACAGATACTACTTTTTATAGAAGAGCAGTTGAATCCAGTGTTTGTCGGGATACATCAAGCGAAGGAAAAATTAAAATACTCGATTTGCCAATTGGAATTATTGAGACAATAACAGATACAGTTTGTAGTGGTGATGATGTAACATTAAATTTTAATATTAGTGATATTGGAGCATTTCCTTTAAGATTATATTATTACAATGGAGTAAACAACACTCAACTAACGATAGAAAATCCGGGATCAAATCCGGTTACTGTAAATCCAACTACAATTGAATCAGATAGTACATATTTATATACAATATATGAAATTATTGATGATTCTGCATGTGTTGCAACTTCAAAATTAGGAACTACTACCATTGAAGTGTATGGTAATCCAGTTGCAAACGTTGAGTATGATATAGATTCATCCTGTTTGCATGAATATGTTTTAAAAGCGAATAAAACTTTTAACGAATCATATGCAGAATGGACACAAATCGATCCATCTGATGGAATATCGACCTTTAAAGATTTTAATAATCCTAAAGATACAGTATCGGTTGATGTTTCAGGAACTTATACATATCAGTGGAAAGAAACAAACTGGAGGTGTGTTGATTCAGTTGAGGTGTTAATTACATATTACTTACCTGTACAAAATGTATTTGGAGGAAGAGATACTATTTTAAACTTTATAGATGAATATGAATTAACAGGCGACTATACTGATCCTGATGAAGGTTTAGGAATCGTTGTACCAACTGAGAAATGGGATATTTCTTCTTTTGTTTCTATCAATGATATATCAGCACTTGATAGAACTATTACGATTTCTAATTTGCCTGAATATTTTGGTGAAAAAATAATGTGTATTTGGAAAATAAATAAAGGAGTATGTGAAGAAGTATCGGATACAGTTACTTTAAATGTTCAGGACATATTTGCTCCTGAAAAATATGGATTCTCACCTAATGGTGACACTCAGCATGACTTCCTAAAGTTTGAAGGAATTGAATTTGCAGAATCAATAGAATTTGTGGTTTATAATCGATGGGGTGTTGAGGTATTTTCAACTGACGAAAAGGGCGTTTTTGAAATTGGTTGGGATGGTAAAAATAATAATGGCCTTGAATTGCCAGACGATACTTATTTTTATATTTTAAATTATACTAATAAAAGCAATAAACAACAAGAACCTAAAAAAGGATTTATTGTAATTAAAAGAAATTGATGTTTAAAAAAGTTTATATAGTATTTTTAATTGCAGTTTTACCTGTAACACTTATTGCTCAGGATGCTAAAATTGGACAAACTTATGAACCGGTATATAGCCAATACTGGGTGAATGGACTGGCTATAAATCCTGCTTATGCAGGTAGCAGAGAGTGCTTTAGTAATATTATATTATACAGAAACCAATGGATGGGCTTCGAAGGTGCCCCTGTTACACAAACCTTAAGCAGTCATTTGCCATTAAAAGATGAAAAAAATGCGGTTGGACTGTTTATTTTTCATGAATCAATAGGAGTTACAGATTATATAGATGTATATGGTAATTATGCTTTTCGATTTAATCTTGGATCAGGGCGATTGTCTCTTGGATTAAAAGCAGGAGCTAGTTTTATTCAAGGAAATTACTCAGAAATTGAATTTGATCCTGATGGAACAGAAGATGATGTTTTTAAAGATGAATCGCATGTACTCCCAAATTTTGGAGTTGGTGTGTATTATTATACCGATCAATACTATTTGGGATTATCAGTACCAAAACTGCTTTCATATGAGTTGAGAAGTTTTGAAAAGCAAATGTCTATTGGGCCTGATAATTATGACTTTCTGGTAACAGGAGGTTATCTGTTTAGTTTTTCAGACGATTTTAGACTAAAACCATCATTCTTACTTAAATATAGACTTGATAATACTTTTCAGGTCGATGCCAGTGCTAATTTAATTATTTATGATAAATTATGGCTGGGTGGTTCATACAGGTATAGTGATCAGGTGATTGCAATGGTTGAATACCAGGCTAACGATCAAATTAGGGTGGGTGTAGCTTACGATATATCGTTTGGAGAATTTACAAGTCAATTAGGTGGATCTTTAGAAATAATTTTAAGATACGATTTTAAATATAAGATAAGGGCGGTTAGTCCAAGATATTTTTAAAATGAAAATAAATAAGTACATATTAACTTATCTTGTAATGTTTATTCTGGCGTCAAGCACTTTGGCTCAGGACTATTCTATAAGCTTATTGCCCTTTAATACAGATAAGTATGATGAATTTGCCCCGGTATATTACAGAGGAGATATAGTATTTTGCTCAAATAGAAAAAATACACTATTTATAAATTATACAGATGAACGAGAAGAGTTACCACTGTTAGATATATATTACGTTGAAGAAGTTGGAAGAAATGAATGGGGAAAACCAACAATCTTTGAGAAAAATTTTACAACTAACTTTAATGAAGGACCTGTTGCTTTTAATGACCGCGGAAGCGAAATATATTTTACAAGAAATATAAATATTGATAAGAAAATAGGTAATTCAAGTGATCGTAACAATAAATTGGGAATTTATTATTCAAAATTTAGTAGAAGAACAGGTTGGGATGTACCGCAACCATTTAAATATAACAATCCTGAATTTAATTTTGCACATCCATCATTAAGTGAAGATGGAAAAACACTTTATTTTGTTTCTGATATGGATGGAGGGTATGGAGGTACAGATATATATAGGTGTATACTGGAAAATGATGAGTGGGGAGCACCAGAAAACTTAGGCCCTGCAATTAATACAGTAGGTGATGAATACTTTCCATTTATTCATAGTACCGGAAGACTATATTTCTCTTCTGAAGGACATGGAAGTATTGGCAGATTAGATATTTTTTATTCAGAACTTGTAAATGGACAATGGCATAAACCAATTGCAATGGATCCTCCAATAAATTCAAGATATAACGATTTTGGTTTAATTATTGATGCTTTTAAAAAAAGCGGAATGTTTTGCTCTGATAGGCAAAGAAGATCAGATGATATTTATGCTTTTACACCATTATATCCAATGTTTGATAATAGTACCCGTCAGGTTGAAAATGATTATTGCTATACTATATATGAAGGAGGATTAGAGAATCCAGATTCAGCGATGTTTGATTTTGAATGGAATTTTGGTGATGGCAAAAAAGCACGAGGTATTAGTGTTGATCATTGCTTTAATGGCCCCGGGGATTACACCCTGGAATTAAATGTTATTGATAAATTAACTGGAGATATATATTATACGCAAGCCACAAGAGAATTAAAAATTGAAGATGTTGCACAAGTATATATAAATGCCCCCGATACTGTTGGAGTAGGTGAAGAAGTTCAAGTTGATGGGTATAAAACAAATGTTACTGACTTTGAAATTTATAAATATTATTGGGATTTTGGCGATGGAAGAAAAACAAGAGGTGTTACAGCAACACATATATATACAACGGTTGGGAGTTATATCATACAGTTGGGAGTTGTTAGCAGAGAAGATAGAGATGGTAACTCTCAAAAACAAGGTGTTTATAAAAATATTGTAGTTGTTGCAAATGACAAAGAAAGAAGAAGAAGTGGAAAATAGAATTAAAAATTTTATTAAAAGAATAATAATTTAATTATGAAAAAGTATCTTTTATTTATTTTTTTTACAATTGCAAGTGTAGGAGTTATTGGGCAACCGGTACCGGCAGAAGATGAAAATATTCCATATTTGATGACATTTGGTCCAAAAGCGGATACAGATTGGGGAGATGATGATTTCTCACAAACTTTCTTTTTTGTAATTCCTCCAGAACATACCAGTCCAATTTTTATTAGAATTTTTGATCCTGATTGTGGGGGTGAAGTAGATGAAATTAATGGCTTTTGGGATACAAGAATTACTTATACCGTTTTTGGTGGAGTGGGATGTCATTCAGAAGAAGATGCGAAAGGAATCGATCCTATTGGTAATTATAAAAGTGGAAATGTTTTAGCAACAAAGACATTTGGCGAGAACCCTAGATATGATAACAATTGGTTTACATTCGGACCTTTTAACCCTACTGAGGGTGAATTAGATGAAAAATATGGAGGGTATATATTTAAATTAATTTGCGAAGGAATAGCTGGTGACGACGGAAATATGTACCAGTATTATGTTAGTACATCACAAACTGAAAATAAAAGAATTGAAGGAGCAAATGCATTTGCATATGAATATAGCTTTAGAATGCATAATGATCCTAATGAAGTTTCTCACATTTATCCTTATATTGATGATAGAACAATTTCTGTGGAGCAAAAAAACTTTGATTGGGATAAAGATGGGATTATTAGAGTAGTTTCTGTTGCTAGAGCAGGATTGCCATGTAAAGTTTCGAGCGATGATAACTGGGAACAGAGTCAGTTTAAAATATTAGAAGAAGAAATAAATACTTCTTTAGACTTTCAGTTTATAAAGAAAAAAACTCCACCTGTAAAAAATAACAATGTTGTGATCTCTGTAAAAAATCAATATGGAGAGCTATTACCATTTTACACTATACCAATTGGTGGTGTGCCTAAGTATAAATATTCTATTGGTGTTAAAAAGAAATCAAACTAATAACCTATGAGCGGTTTTAAAAACATATTCCTTTGTATTGCAGTATTTATTATTGCTGTAAGTGCGTCTGCACAGAAATATCAATTTAAGAAATATAGTATTGAAGAAGGATTAAGTCATCCATTTGTTTATACAATAAACCAGGATAAAAATGGGTTCATATGGGTTGGTACGGGTGAAGGATTGTGCCAGTTTGATGGATATGAATTTAAAGTAAGTGCAATTGATGACAGTTTAACAAATGGATTGGTTGCAACCAGTTATCTTGATAAAAAAGGGAATCTATGGTTTGGACATAATACAGGTCAGATTACTTTTTACGATGGAATAAAATTTCAATTATTGAATGATAATGGATTTGCCAAAAGTACTATTACTTCAATCTCGGAAGATGAAAAAGGAAATCTGTTTTTTTCTACCCAAAATAATGGAATAATAAAATTAAGTGAAGAGCTTAAAATAGATACTTTTTATTACGACTTTAAAGGTTTATTTATTAATTCTTTATTGCTTGTAAATAATAATCTTATGGTTGGTTCGGGTAATGGACTCGATATATTTATCCCAGATAAAAATGCATATAAGCATTTGCTTACAATTTCTGAACTAGAATATATTTCTATCACTAGTATTAATAAAGGTAACCAGGAAGGATATTATTGGATAGGAACCGAAGATTCCGGATTTTATTTACTCAAGACCAATAATAATTTTGATACATACGAAATTATTAACATGGGGGCTAAATATAATTTGGAGTTTGATAATATACAGTCAGTTCTGGAAGATAGTGAAAATGTATTATGGGTGAGCAATTTTGGTAAGGGATTATATAAATTAATACCTGAAGATTCTGTACAAGATTCTTATAAGGATATAATCCATTTTTCAACATCTAATGGACTTCCACATAATTATATCAAACAAGTTTTTAGAGATTGGGAAAATAATTTATGGATTGCTACTTATGGAAATGGATTAGCTTTTTCGGTTGACCAGGCTTTTACAATTCTTTATCAGGATATTGATGAGCTGAATAAGGATATACTTTCAGTTACTGATTGTGAAAAATATCTTTGGTTAGGTGGAGAAAATGTTATAGTTCAGGTTAATAAAGAAAACGATGAATATAAAATATTAGATACAAAAAATGGCTTGCCAAAAGATAAAGTAGTAGCCCTTTATGTTGATCAATACAAAGATTTATGGATTGGATTAGAAAAGGAAGGAATTTTTAAATTAAAAATAGGGACAACTACTATTAAACGTTTTTATAAATCACTAAATAGCCTGGAGAATAGTATTAATTCAATTACAGGAGTTAATGATTTGGTTTATGTTTCTTCACAAAATGGGATTTTAATTTTTGATCAAAAGACAGGAGAAACTTATAGCTACAACACATCAAATGGCTTGCCGCATAACAATATTAAAGCTGTATTTATCGATTCAGATTTTAATCCTTGGGTAGCGACAAGCAGCAATGGAATTTTTGTTTTAGATTCTGATCAGAAATATACCATAGAAAGTAATGCAAATTTAAAGTTTACATCGATTACTCAAGATTCGGATGGATATTTATGGGCAGCAACTTATGGTGTAGGTGTATTTAAGTTTGAGGAAGATACATTAAAATATTATTCAGCAGAGAATGGATTAAAATCTAATTATTGTTATAGCATTATTGCAGACGACTATGGTAAGATATGGGTTGGTCATCGTTTAGGAATAAGCAGCATAGATATTAAAACTGGTGAAATAAACATCTTTAGTACTGATGTTGGAATTAATGGTGATTGTAATGATAATACTGTGCATAAGCAGGAATCTGGAGTTATCTTAACAGGGACAAAAAATGGCTTGGTAAGATATGATGGTTCTAAAGCTAAAGAAGAAATATTAGCACCTAAACTTAATATTACTGAGCTTCAATTGTCTGATAAACAAATCGATTTTAATAAGCCAATAAATTTACCATACAAAATCTATAAAATGAGAATCTCTTTTGTTGGATTAAGTTATCAAAATCCTGAAGGGGTTACATATCAATATAAATTGGATGGATATGATTTAGAATGGTCTGATTTTACAAAAAACAGAGTGGTTAATTATCCTCGAATAGAAGATGGTAATTACCAGTTTTTAGTTAAAGCATGTAATTCAAGTGGTGTATGTGTTGATGAACCTTTAAAAATAGAGATTATTATTAGAGCTCCAATATGGAAACGCTGGTGGTTTATATCCTTAATGGTAATAGCTGGTTTGTTAACAATATTATTTGTTATAAAGTATAGAGAACGTAAACAAAAAATATTGCAAGAATACTTGGAAAATGAGCTGGATGCCCGCACAAAAGAAGTAATTAAACAAAAGGATGAATTAGAGATAAAGAACAGAGATATTACTGATAGTATTAATTATGCACAAAGAATACAGCAAAGTATCTTGCCTTCTGTTACAACAATAAATGAGTATTTTACTGATTCATTTGTTTATTATAAACCAAGAGATATTGTAAGTGGTGACTTTTATTGGTTTGATAAAGTAAATAATGATAAATTTTTAATAGTTTGTGCCGATTCAACAGGACATGGAGTTCCAGGAGCATTTATGTCGATGATAGGAACTACACTCATAAAGGATATTTGTTTAAGAAAAGATGTTGATTCGCCTTCTGAAATACTAAGAAAACTAGATAGAGAGCTGCAAAGCACTTTAAACCAAAATATTGATGCGGAAAGAGCTAATGATGGTATGGATATTATTGTGTGCGAAATTGATGTGAATACAAACTATATGAGATTTTCTTCTGCCATGCGCCCGGTGATTCTATATAAAGATAAGGAGTTGCAGTATGTAAAAGGAACAAAAGCATCCATAGGGGGTGATCCAAAAGCTGAAAAGCAATTTGAAAATATTGGTTTCCAACTAAATAAGGGTGATATTATTTATATGTTTTCTGATGGTTATCCAGATCAGTTTGGCGGCCCACGTGGTAAGAAATTTAAGCTAGACAGAGTTAAAAATATGCTTGCTGATGTATGCGATAAACCAATGGAAAATCAGGAAGACTATGTGGATAAAGTATTTATTGAGTGGAAAGGTAAGCTACAACAAGTTGATGATGTGCTGTTTATGGGGGTTAGAATCTAGACGTTTCCCTTCTCGTTTATATCAATTATTTTATTTAAAATAGCATATATTGTTAATCCCGGAACCGTTTTAATTCCTAGTTTCCGGGTTAAATTTTTTCTGTGAGTTACAACAGTATGTGTACTTATAAATAATTTGTCAGCAATTTCTTTATTTGAATAACCTAATGCTATATATTTTAGTATATCAGTTTCTCTAGTGCTTATTTCATTTAAAGGATTTGTTTTTTTATCCTTAGTTGTTTTATTCCCTACAACAGTATTTAGCTTTTTTAAGATATTCTTTTGAGTTTCTTCAACATGAATTTCTTCACTAATTTCAAGATTTTTTTCTTTTCTTATTGAATCCTTCTGAGTGATAATAATAATTTGTAAATCAGGCTTGGACTTAATTAGATTTATAATTTCTCTATTTTGAAAGATTGTTTCATTGGCAATTAATAGATCGGCATCTTGCTTTAATAATGAATCAATAAGTTCTTCTTCATTATCAACTTGATTCAACAACCTAGCATTTGGCACTTTATCAATAACAGAAACTAATCCTTTCCGAATAAGAAATGACTTGTCATATATAATAAATCCAACTCTATTCATAATTATTGCCGGCTTTTAAAGATTCTTTCGTTAACTTTTTTTTCCATTTCCCTTATTTTTGGCACTAATACTTTATCTTCAATTCTTGAATGGTCGTTTATATCTTGTTCTAAATTAAAGAGTTCGTAAAGTAGTTTATTACACAGGCGAGCATCTTTTGGTTGAGGCAAATATTTTATGATAATATTTTTCAGATCAAAAAGTTTTTCTTCAATATTATCATGTTCATTAGAAAAAATGTCCATAGAGTAAGTCTCCATAAGAGTTAAAATCTTTGTATCTACTTTTTTTGAATAAAAAGCTTCTTCAATCGCTATAGCATATGGAAACACAATTTCTTCCTCTCTGGTTGTATGATTTAAAAGTTCTTTTTTGTAATCATTAAAGAATTTCTCAAGTAAAATCAGATTATCTTTCTGTGTAAAACAACTTTTTACCATATCTTTAATTAAAGTTTCTATTTCAGGAACTTTTATCTGGTTATAATACTTATGTGTTTTTTGCAAATAATCAGTGATTAATTTTACCGAAAATGTCTGAAGATGCTTTTTGGGAAAGTAGTCTTTATCAACAAAAGCGTTAACAATTTCAAGAAAAAAATCAGAATCAACATTTTTTTCGGTGCATACTTTTTTTACTGTTTTATCTCCAAAGCCAAGATCAATCCCAAATCTGTTTAGAACTGATAAAGTAAAGTAATTCATATGAATTACATCTGCCATTTTTGTATCTTTTGTAATAATCATAAAATAAATTTCAGATTTACTTTTTTGAATAACAATATTAGAAATTTATTGTTTTGCAAGTTCAGAATAAATATAAACAGGTGTTGTAATTACGTTACTTACATTATTAGCACGATCTTTAATAAAGAATTCGTAATAAACTGTATCTTCTGAATTACCTAATCTCATTAGGTTTATTTGTATTTCACCTTTTAATGATCTTTTAACCGGATTATTAAAATATGGCAAATAATAAGGACCTAATGTGTCATTTATTACATCACCATTTGGTTTTAACTCCTTAATAAAAACATCTGGTATTTCATTTTCATTAATATTATCAGAGTTTTCTTCAAAGCCAATATTGCCATCCCCATCAATAAAATAGAATGTTAATTTACCATATAATAGTTTAATTCCAAGATCAGTGTTTTGATATTCAGCATCAAAGTTGATTAATTCTATTTCTGGAGTGGGAGAATGCTGTTCTATTTTTTCGCATCCCCAAATAAACAAGAAAAATAATATGAATATACTTTTTTTCAAATTTTACTTTTTTCGCATATAAATTTGAATAGGACTTCCTGTAAAATTAAATTTATCTCTTAATTTATTTTCAAGATATCTTTTATAAGGTTCTTTTACATATTGTGGCAAGTTACAAAAAAATGCAAAAGTAGGGTAATGCGTATTTAATTGAGTTACATACTTAATTTTTATGTACTTACCTTTAACCGATGGCGGTGGATATGCTGCAATTAATTCCTGCATTACTTCGTTAAGTTTCGAAGTAGATATTTTTTTCTTTCTGTTTTCATAAACCTGGTGTGCTTCTTCTAACACTTTATGAATTCTTTGTTTGCTAATAACCGAAGTGAAAATAATTGGCACATCAACAAAAGGCGCAATTTTACCTTTGATCTTTTCTGTGAATTCTTTAGATGTATTTGTCTCTTTCTCAATTAAATCCCATTTATTAACAAGAATTACCAATCCTTTTTTGTTTTTTTGAATTAGCTTAATGATATTAAGATCTTGCGATTCTACTCCTAAAGTAGCATCAATCAATAACAAGCATACATCGGCTTGTTCTATTGCACGAATTGATCTTAATACAGAATAAAACTCAAGATTTTCAGTAACTTTTCCTTTTTTTCGTATTCCAGCAGTATCAACTAAGTAAAAATCCTGACCAAATTTGTTGTACCTAGTATTAATTGAATCGCGGGTTGTTCCCGAAATAGGAGTTACAATGTTTCTGTCTTCTCCAATTAAGGCATTTATCAACGATGATTTTCCAACATTTGGTCGGCCAACTACGGTATATTTTGGGATATCAAGTTCTTCTTCGTTTTTTTCATCCTTAATATATGTTACAATCTTGTCAAGAAGTTCACCTGTACCACTTCCATTAATTGAAGAAACGGTAATAGGATCGCCCAAACCAAATTTGTAAAAAACATTTGCATCTAAAGCACGTTGGTTATTGTCAACTTTATTAGCAACCAATATAACTTCTTTATTTGATTTTCTTAAAATCTCAGCAACAGCTTCATCCAAATCAGTTATCCCATTGATAACATCCACAACAAATAAAATTAGGTTAGCTTCTTCCATAGCTATATCAACCTGTTTTCTTATTTCTTCTTCGAAAATATCATCAGAATTCCTGATATAACCACCTGTATCAATTATAGAAAACTCTTTCCCTGTCCATTCCGCTTTGCCATATAATCTATCTCTTGTAACACCACTTATTTCATCGACAATTGCTTGTTTCGATTCTGTTAAACGATTAAACAATGTTGATTTCCCTACATTTGGCCTTCCTACTATTGCAACAATCATAATATTAATATATTAGTTTTTTAATAATTGAGTCTAATTCTTTTTCTATTTTAACGGATTCATCAATTAATGCAGACTTTTCATTTTCAAGTCTTTCACTCTTTATTGTTTGCATTAATTTTAAATATTCTCCTGATTTTTGAAGATTTTTAAGACATTCTCTTAAATTATTTGCAAAATCTTCATTTTCTTTAGCGTTTATTGCATCAATAAATTTTATTGAAACTGCACCAGAAGATTTCTTAAAACTTTGCACTTGAATTTCAGGATATTCTTTCTCGATACTTTTTGCAAATCCGATTGCTTGTACTGCAAAGTCGTATGTTTTTATTTCTAATTCTTCCATTTTTTAATAATTGTATCCAAAATTGCGTAATGAACGGTCTTTGTCTCTCCAATCCTTACTAACTTTAACATGTATTTCTATATAAACTTTTTTCCCAAAAAAGTCTTCAATATCTTTTCTGGCTTCAGTTCCGACTTTCTTAAGCATTTGACCTTTATGGCCAATAATTATTCCTTTTTGCGATGGACGAACAACATGAATGTTTGCCATTATTCGTAATAGATTTTCCGAATCTTTAAATTCTTCTACTTCAATTTCAACAGAGTAAGGAATCTCTTTCTGATAATTTAAAAGAATTTTCTCACGAATAATTTCTGAAACAAAAAATCGTTCGGTTTTATCAGTAAAACTATCTTTAGGAAAATAAGGCTGAGCTTCAGGTAAATGTTCTAAAATTAACTTAAATACATTATCCAGATTAAAATTATTTAAAGCTGATATTGGTAAAATTCCTGCTTTAGGTAGAATTTTTTGCCATGTATCCACTAATGCTTCAAGCTTTTCCTGATCGCTTAAGTCAATTTTATTGATTAAAACCAACACAGGAGCATCTACATTTAATAGTTTATCAATGTATTGTTGGTTTTTTGTAAATGTTTCAACAACATCGGTGACATACAGGAACACATCAGCATCTTCGTAAGCTGTTCCAACGAATCCCATCATTTTTTCCTGTAATTTGTATGATGGTTTTAAAATACCAGGAGTATCAGAATATACAATCTGAAAATCATCTCCATTTACAATTCCCATTATTCGATGCCTGGTAGTTTGTGATTTAGATGTAATAATGGATATTTTTTCTCCAACCAAAGCATTCATTAATGTTGATTTTCCAACATTTGGATTCCCTATAATATTTACAAAACCTGATTTATGTGGCATGTGCAGTTTTTATTCAAAAATTTGATACAAAGATAAGAGATTTTTTGCTTTGTTTATCATAATGGTTTTTTCTATATGACTTGATTTATATGATCAGAAATGATAACTTACTAAAATATACAATATATAATTTGTTTTTAATCTAAACATCCTAATCTTTTATACGTATAATTTAGAACCCAATTTTTATAATCAATATGTGTAGGTTTAAGACAATCATAAAATTCCTTAACGTAGTATTTTTTTTATTTTTTTTATGCATATCTTCTTTTGGACAAGATCAAAGAAATAAAATAGATTCGTTATTAAAACAAGCAGAGAATACTGCATCGGAAAAAGAAAAAAGTAAACTATATCTTGATATTGGTAATTTATTTAATACGAATCCTGATAGTGCTTTATATTATTTCAAGTCAAGTAGAGATATTTCGGAAAAGAATGATTTTAAGGAACTTGAGTCAATTGCATTGCGTTACATCGGGAATGGTTATTATGAAAAGGGTAATTATCCAACTGCAATGGATTATTATAAAATGTCGTTAAATATAGCTACACAAATAAACGATGAAAATAGTATGGCTGCTTGTTATAATAATATCGGTTTAATTAACCGTATTTATGGTAATTATACTGAAGCTATAGATCTGTATATGAAGGCTCTTAAAATTAATGAAAAATATAGTGATAGTGCAGGTATTTCATCTTCTTATAATAATATAGGTATAGTACATAATATACAAGAAAACTACGATAAGGCAATTTATTATTATACCATGTCTTTGCAAATTGATGAAAGACTAAATGACAAGTTCGGTGTAGCAATCGTAAATAATAATATTGGAATAATATACTCTGAAACAGGAGAGTACGATAAGGCAATATCGTATTATAAAGCATCGCTGGAAACATTTCAACAGATTGACTATACTAAAGGTATTATTCAATGTTATACAAACATAGGAAGTGCTTCGCTGTATTTAGATAATTATGAGAATGCAAAAAAATATACCTTAAATGCTTTAGAGTTAAACAAAACAGAACAGGATACAAACGGTCTTTCTACATCTTATAACAGTTTGTCGGAAATATATATACGTTTAGCAAATCAAGAATCAGGAGCGGACAGGAAAAAATATCTACAAACAGCATATGATTATGCAATGTATGCTTATCAATTATCATTAAAAACAGAAATAACTCCTAATTTAAATCAGGCGGCAAAAAACCTGCTTGATATTAAAAAATTAATGGGGCATTATGAAGAAGCTTTGCGTTATGCTGAAATTTATATTGTAACGAAAGATAGCATGTTCAATAAAGAAAAAACAAAAGTTCTTACTGAAATGAATACCCGTTATGAAATGCAAAAGAAACAACAGGAAATAGAAAAACAAATTGTTATTATAGAAAAACAGAAAGCGGAGTTTAACAAGCAAAAAATGCAAAGAAATTTATTAGCAATTATTACTTTGTTTATTGTTTTGTTATCTACTGCAATTATTTATGGGTTTATATTAATCAGAAATAGAAATAAGCGTTTAAAAAGGGCCTATCAAGATTTAAGCTTGTCAGAAAATAAGTTGAGGCAGTTGGTTAGTACTAAAGATCGTTTATTTTCAATAATTGCTCATGATTTAAAGGACCCTTTTTCTGCTTTGCTTGGTATGTCGGAATTACTAGCAAGAAAATCATTAACCTTAAGTGCAGAGAAGCTAGTGGTCTTTAGCGAGTCAATTCATAAGTCTTCAAAAAACCTGATTGTTTTAATTGATAACCTGTTACAATGGGCCCGAAGTCAATCAGGAAGTTTAACAATTGATAGAAAGATATTGTTGTTTAATAAAATATGTACTGATGTGATAAGTACCTTGCAAATGCAGGCTAAATCAAAAGGAGTAAATCTTAAAATGAATGTTAATGAAGATGTGGTGGTGTATGCTGATGTAAATACTTTATCTTTTATCATCAGAAATATTACATCTAATGCAATAAAGTTTTCAAGTGAAAATGATATTGTTAGTTTATTTGCTTATAATAAAGATTCAAAAATACATATCGAAATAAGCGATACAGGGGTGGGGATTAGTGAAGATAACCTTAAAAAATTATTTAAAGTTGAAGAAAGCTTTTCTACGCATGGAACAAATCATGAAAAAGGAACGGGATTAGGATTAATAGTTTGTAAAGAATTTATCGAAAAAAACTACGGAACAATAAGTGTTAAGAGTAAGCTGGGATCGGGAACGACTTTTTATATTACACTTCCTTCAGAGCCATAATATTTCTAGAACTTATTTATCTTTGCGCCGTAAATTTAGCTATATATGAATATTGTATATTATTTTGATTTAGTGGGGACTTTTGTTTTTGCCATAAGTGGTGTTTTAACCGCATCGAGTAAAAAGTTTGATGTTTTTGGAGCATCGGTAATTGCATTTGTAACAGCAATTGGGGGTGGCACTTTACGCGATTTATTAATAGGTAGTCATCCGATAGCATGGATAAAAGACTTAAACTATTTATACATTATTATTGCTGCTGTTTTTATAAGCATTGTTTTTAAAAAATATATTATAAAACTTCGAAAAACTTTATTTTTATTTGATACCATTGGAATTGGAGTATTTACGATTATTGGTGTTCAGAAGTCATTGGATTTAGGAATATCGCCCATAATTGCTATTATGATGGGAACAATATCTGCTGTTTTTGGTGGTGTAATTAGAGATATTTTAACCAATGAAGCTCCGTTAATATTTAGAAAGGAGATTTATGCAACACCTTGTGTTTTGGGTGGAATCATTTATTTCTTCCTGTTAGAAACAAATATTGATTTAATGCTAATTTCTTTGATTACCGCATCACTTATAATTAGTGTTCGCCTTTTTGCTGTAAAAAAAGAATGGTCATTACCTAGAGTAAGTTAAGGATTATAATCCGAATGTAAATGTAAGCTTGTATGCAATGTTATCTTTTACCTGATCAAATGCATAAGGGCCATATCTATAGAAGATAGCAGCACCTAAACCATAATAGGATGTGTTTAAGATGTTATTAATTAATAAACCACTTTCATAGTATCCTTTTTCATAAGATTGAATCTTTACTGAATCGAAATGATATTGTTTATTTGAAAGACTAGCAATGCCATAATTTTGAACTATAGCAAATTTTGGTGATAAAAGCTTTGTTTTAAAAAAGGATCCAAAATCATGTTTAAAAAATAATGAAAAAAAACTGCTTGAATAAAATTCTCCCATTCGCATGGTCCCAAAACTATTTTCGGCTTCAATACTAAACGGCTGATAACTTCCATGCCCATTGTAAAGCTTAGAAATAGGAATATTTCCATCTACCAGTCCTGCTACAAGTGTTAATTTTGTTTTTCCTAAGCTTTTTGTTTTAAAACTTTTTGTAATTTTTGCTTCGTATTTTGTATACTCATATTCCCCATCAAACCAATCTGTTCCCCTGATTATATTTCCTAAGAGAATAGGGTATTTTGTGGGTAAAGGGTATTTGTAGCGAAGTGTTTGCATGTATTTTTCATTATAGGCATAACGAAATTGTACTCCTATTTCACTAAATGTAAACCGATGTGTTGAGTTGTTTAAACTTGTGCCAAATGCATAATCGTCTGTTGATTCCATGTAAGATTGATTAATAAAAATATTGGCACGTAAATATTTAAACATCAAAGTACTAAATGAAACTTGATATTTTTCGAGTAAATCCATGTTTCCAATTAAGTATTTTCTGTAAATTTCTGTTGATGTAAAATCTGGTTTTTCAAGAAATTGATAGCCGGATTTTTCAACTACATCGTTCATATACATAAAATGAATTTTACTCTCAGATGACTCATGAAGATTAAGAATAAATTCTCCACCATACTTCCATGCTTTGTCTTTAAAACCATAATTTGTATATCCACCAATTGAAAAATATTTCGATACTTTTTGATTTGTCATAAAACCTAAACCTAACCGATAACCTTCATAATTATTATAGTCCATAATTTTATTTAATGGGAGATCAAGAAATTTAACCGGAATCTTTCCGTTTACTATTGTTTCAAAGCCTGCAAATTTTTTCTCTAGTTTTTCAGCCTTACCAATACTATCAATTACACGATAAGTTTCTTGTTCAATTTCTGATAATGGTTTTACTCTATTATCTTCCCAATAATCATTTGTTTTTTTGTTAGCGTTTTCGGCTATTTTTAACTCAATATTGGTAAAATCTTTTTTATTTAAATCAGGATTAATATTTATATCTGAGATATATGATTTTCCATTAGCTATTAAATTATAATCAACAGGATTTGAATCAATAGCCTTTTTCCAAACAATCTTTGTGATTAATTCGTTTGGAAACCATTGCTTATTTTCTATAAACTGATAATTCTGTTGAATAGAAACATTCATTCCTTGTGATGCTTCTGTAGGTTCAGCAACTACTGATTGAATTGCATAAGTGCTTGTATTAATATGCAAAAAACCTTTTAGCCCATCGAATACTTTCCCTTTACGTGGCCGGAATGAAATGATATATATAGAATCTTCTTGTGCAGTGAAAATAGTATCTTCCAATAAAAACAAATACTTTTTTGAGCTGCCTTTACTTATCGGATTTAAGTAAGATTTGTCAAGCAAAACAAAGAAATCGTTATAAAAAGAAAAAGATTGAACCTGTGAGGCTATTAACGAAAACATGGGATCATTAAAACCAGAAACCTTTGATGCTACAATCTCTTCATTGTATTTATCTGGTTTTATAAATTCTTTTGTATTTACAGTTTCCAGCATCAATAAATGATGATCGTCAAACTTTTTTTCAAACTTGGTTTTTTTGTTTTTTAAGCTGTCTGGTAAATTGGTGGTGTCTTTTTCAATCTCAAAAATCATTTTGTTATATGATTTAAAAGAAAAAGATTCCAGATTCTCAGGATTATTAATATTTCTATTATCAATAACTTTTTGAATTATTCTGTTTGCAGGATTCTCTCCTGCCAGAATAAAAATTTCTTCAAGATTATATAATTTTGGTTTAAGCTCAACGATTAGATCTTTGCTTATTTTAGTATCCAATTGTATAGTGTCAGAATAATAGCCAAGGTAACTAATAAAGATTTTATCTGCATTACTTTTTACTTTTAATTCACCATCAATATTGGCAGTTGTGCCATGCCTGGTGTCACTAAATATGATATTAACAAAAGGTAATGCTTTTTTAGTTTCGGAATCAATAATCTTTAAATGAATGTCTTGTGAATATAAAATCTTACTTAGAATTGTTAAAAAACTAAGTAATAAAAAAAATCTACTCATAAGTAATATACTGTTTTGCTTTTAAGTAGATAAAGATTGATAATTCTTCCAATTAAAAAAAATAATTTGAAAATTATTTATATGATTTTCGCTTTAGCATTGAAATTTCTTTTTCATTTAAGAATCTCCATTTTCCGCGCGGTAAATTTTTCTTTGTTAAGCCGGCAAAATAAACTCTATCTAATTTTTTAATTTTATACCCTAGCGATTCAAATATTCTTCTTACAATTCTATTCTGCCCGGAATGTATTTCGATGCCAATTTGCGTTTTATCATTTTCATCAGCATAACGAATTGCATCTGCAGTAATAAAATCTTCATCAAGTTGAAGACCTTCAATTATTTGCATCATATGCTCTTTGCTTACGTTTTTATCAAGATGAACATGATAGATTTTCTTTTTATTATAACTTGGATGTGTAAGTTCTTTTGTCAGTTCACCGTCATTGGTTAATAATAAAACACCTGTTGTGTTTTTATCTAATCTTCCCACTGGATAAACTCTTTCTAAACAAGCATTTTTAACAAGATCAATAACTGTTTTATCAGCATGTTTGTCTCTTACAGTTGTTACAAAATCTTTTGGTTTATTTAAAAGAATATATACTTTCTTTTCTCGTACTATCTTTTTCCCTTTATGTCTGATGTCGTCTTTTGGAGATACTTTAACGCCTAATTCAGTAACAATATTTCCGTTTACGCTAATGTCGCCTGATTTAATTAGTTCATCAGCTTCTCTTCTTGAACAAACACCAGCATTTGCCAAAAATTTATTTAAACGAACTGGAGCATACCAGTCAAATTTATTTTCTGAAGCTTTGCTATCTGAAGGTTTTCTTTTAAAATTCTTGTTTTTACCTATTGATGGTTTCTGTTTTGAAAAACTTTTTCTTCCTCTGTTATTCTCTCTCTCCATTTCGCTGATTTAGTTACTTTTAATTTTAAAATTGAATTTGCTGCAAAGTTAATATATTAATTAATCCTTTATGCTTTCAATTTAATTTATTATGAAGCAAAAACTTAAAAAAGATTAAAATTTAGTTCAAGTTCTCTGTTTTATCTATCTTTATTCGTTTTTTAAACTTGTTTAACAATTTTAAGTCTATATGTTATGACATTAATTAAATCAATATCAGGAATAAGAGGAACAATTGGAGGAAGATCTGGTGAAGGATTAAGCCCATTAGATACAGTAAAGTTTGTAGCAGCTTATGGAAAATGGGTAATTGAAAAATCAAAATCAGAAAAAGTAAAAGTTGTTGTAGGTCGCGATGCTCGTATATCGGGCGAAATGCTAAGCCAAATTGTTATTGGTACATTAATGGGAATGGGAATTGATGTTGTAAACATTGGATTAGCTACAACTCCTACAACAGAAATTGCTGTTCCGGAAGAAAATGCACAAGGTGGAATTATACTAACAGCCAGCCATAATCCAAAACAATGGAATGCACTAAAGTTATTAAACGAAAAAGGAGAATTCCTATCGGCAAATGAAGGCGAAAAAATATTAAACTTTGCAGAAACAGAAGATTTTTCTTTTGCCGAAGTTGATAATTTAGGATCCGTTATTGAAAAGAATAATTATTTAGATATTCATATACAACAAATCATTAACCTTCCTTTGGTTGATGTTGATGCAATTAAAAAAGCAAACTTTAAAATTGCAGTTGATGCAGTAAATTCTGTTGGGGGCATAGCTATACCGAAACTATTAAGAGCAATTGGTGTAGATGATGTAATTGAATTATATTGTGAACCCAATGGTGTATTTCCACACAATCCGGAACCATTACCAGAACATTTAACAGAAATATCTAAAGTTGTAAAAGAGCAAAAAGCTCATTTAGGTTTTGTTGTTGATCCTGATGTTGACCGTTTAGCTATAGTGAATGAAGACGGAACCATGTTCGGTGAAGAATATACTTTAGTAGCTGTTTCAGACTATATTTTACAAAATAAGAAAGGAAATACTGTTTCGAACTTATCTTCTTCAAGAGCTTTACGTGATGTAACCAATAACCACGGTGGCGATTATTTTGCATCGGCAGTGGGAGAAGTAAATGTGGTGGAGAGTATGAAAGCAAATAATGCTGTGATTGGTGGTGAAGGTAATGGTGGAGTAATTTACCCTGATTTACATTATGGTAGAGATGCTTTAGTTGGAATTGCATTATTTTTAACTCATCTGGCACAATCAGGAAAGAAATGTTCAGGCTTAAGATCAAAATATCCTGAGTATGTAATTGCTAAAAAGAAAATGGAATTAACTCCACAAATAAATGTTGATCAGATACTAAATTCAATAAAGAATAAGTTTAATGATCAGGAAATAAACGATATTGACGGTGTGAAAATAGATTTTGATAAGGGGTGGGTACATCTAAGAAAATCTAATACAGAGCCAATTATTAGAATTTATGCTGAAAGCAGGGATTTAAACAGTGCAAATCAATTAGCAGATAAAATTATAAACGAAATAAAATCTTTGATATAAACCAAAAATGAAGAGAAAACATTACATTATTATTGCATCAACACTAGTAGTAATTATTCTAGTATTGATACTCAGACCAGCAAAAACAGATGCATTAAAACAGCTTACTGTTGCAGTAGAAAAAGGTGAATTTGAGATTCTTGTAACAATTACAGGAGAATTACAAGCGAAAAGTTCTGTTGATATTATGGGACCATCAGAGCTTCGTAATAGTAGAGAACTCAGAATTCGAGAAATTAAAATTCAGGATCTGGTACCCGAGGGAACCGTTGTAGATTCGGGTGATTATGTTGGTACGCTCGATCGGACTGAAGTGAGTACTAGTTTAAAAGACTTACAAGATGAGCTTGAAACGTCTGAATCCCAATTTCTTAAAACTCAACTTGATACAACAATGCAGTTGAGGGAACTACGGGATCAACTGGTAAACCTAAGATTTACTATGGAAGAGAAACAAATTGTTTTGGACCAAAGTAAATTTGAACCTCCTGCTACTATTCGACAAGCTAAAATTGATCTGGAGAAATCGCAAAGGGCATTTGAACAAGCTAGTGATAATTATACACTCAAAGTTCAACAGGCAAAAGCTGATATGCGCGAAGCATCTATTACATTGGAACAGGCCAAAAGAAAGGTCGAACAATTAAATAAGATGATAAGTAAATTTACAATTTTTGCACCTCAGGGTGGAATGGTTATTTACAAAAAAGAATGGAGTGGTCAAAAACGCAAAGTGGGTGGAACAATAAGCCCATGGGATTTAGCTGTTGCTACATTGCCCGATTTATCAGTAATGAACTCTAAAACTTATGTCAACGAGATCGATATAAGTAAAATTAAATCAGGTCAGGAAGTTAGAATTGGTATTGATGCATTTCCAGAAAGAAAATATACTGGTGAAGTTGTTGAAGTTGCAAATATCGGTGAGCAATTGCAAAATACCGATGCTAAAGTTTTTGAAGTTTTAATTAGGGTTGATCAAACGGATAGTATTATGCGTCCGGCAATGACAACAAGTAATCAAATACTTACTAATATTTATGATGATGTCCTTTATTTGCCTTTAGAAGCAATCCATAATGATGATACTTTAAGTTTTGTTTATACAAAATCTAATAAAAAGCAGGTTATTGTTCCGGGTGAAACAAATGAAAATTACATCATCATAGAACAAGGATTAAAAGAAGGTGATCTTGTATATTTATCTGTTCCTGAAAATGTCGAAAAGTTCAGGCTATCAGGCGAAGAGTTAATAGAAGTTTTAAAAGAACGTGAAGAAAAAAAGAAACTTGAACAACAGAAAATGCAAGAGAAAACCAATGATAAAGCTCGTGACACAAAAAGACCAAATGGTCAGCGAATGGGAAAACCGGCTTCAAAATCTTAAGACTTATGTTTAGTAGATATTTTCATGATATAGAAATTGCTATTGAATCTTTACTATCGAACAAGTTAAAGTCTATTTTAACTGCTCTTGGAATTATTTTTGGAACTGCAGCCGTAATTAGTATGCTGGCTATTGGAAATGGAGCACAGCAAGAGATTCTTGAGCAAATAAAGATGGTTGGAGTAAATAATATTGTTATTACTCCTATACAAGACTTAACAGTAGATGGAGAAAGTGATGAATCGTCAGGCGATGATTCAAATGGCGAATCTAAAAAAGATAAATTTTCACCTGGATTAACTATGAAAGATGTAAAAGCAATTAAAGATATTGTACCATCGGTGAAAAAAATAACTCCTGAAGTGGTTGCAAATTCATTTGTAGTTCAAAATGGTAAGCGTGTACCAGCTAAAGTTATTGGAGTAGATAATGATTATTTTAGTGTCTATAACATTGATCTTGAAAAAGGACAATTTTTTAACGATTTCCAGGTAGAAAATGGAATTCCTGTATGTGTAATTGGTGCAAACATAAGTGCTAAGGTATTTAGCGATACTGACCCTGTAAATCAATATCTAAAATTTGGACATGTATGGCTTAAAGTAATTGGAGTTATCAAAATGACTGATGTTAATCTTTCAGCTGCTGATAATGCCGGAGTAAATGTTGTTAACGATAATGTATATATTCCTGTGCAAACAATGTTGCTTAGATATAAAAACAGGGCTTTGATAAATTCTAAGAGTTTAAGCGGAGGATCTTCATTTATGGGTGGATTCTTCTTTTCTTTCTCCGGTAGTCAACAAACAACAAGTTCAAATTACCACCAGTTAGATAAAATAATTGTTCAGGTAGAAGAGACCGAACAATTAACTTCCACAACAGAAATTTTAAGCCGTATGATGCTTCGCCGTCATATGGATGTGAAAGATTTTGAGATAACTGTTCCGGAGTTGTTATTAAAGCAGCAACAAAGAACAAAAGATATTTTTAATATAGTTTTAGGTGCAATTGCCAGTATCTCTTTAATTGTTGGCGGAATAGGAATTATGAATATCATGTTTGCAACCGTAATGGAGCGAATAAAAGAAATTGGAATACGCCTGGCATTAGGAGCAAAAAAAGCTGATATAATTGCACAGTTTCTTTCCGAAGCGATTTTAATAAGTGTATCGGGCGGATTAATTGGCGTTTTTCTTGGATTACTATTCTCTAAATTGATAACTAAGTTTGCCAATATTCTTACTATTGTTTCTCCGGGGTCAATTATTGTAGCTTTCGGAGTGAGTGCCATTATAGGTATTATTTTCGGAATATCGCCTGCAAAAAGGGCAGCCGATAAAGACCCAATAGAATCATTAAGATATGAATAGAATTTAATAATAAAACCATGAAGGTATTAAACATATATTTAACATTGATATTAAGTTTTTGTATGATATCATTGAACGCACAAAATGCTATTGATGAAGAGCTTACATTCGGAGATGTGATAAGATTGGCCAGAGAGCAGTCGCCTGACGCAATTATGGCAAAACATCAATTTAGAGCTAATTATTGGGAATTCAGAACATATAAGGCTGACTATAAACCAAACTTATCCCTGTCGACAACATTACCTGAATTTAGCAGAGCAATCAAAAGAAATCAAAATGATGATGGAACATATTCTTATGTAGAAGATAATATAAATAGTTCGACTGTTAATCTTAATCTTAGACAGAATGTCGGATTAACGGGTGGTCAAATATTTGCGACTTCAAATTTAACACGACTTGATGTTTTTGGAAATGATGCTTCAGCTTCATATCTCTCTACCCCGATAAGTATTGGATATAGACAGCCAGTAGTGTTTTATAACGAGTATAAGTGGCAAAAGAAAATAGAGCCATTAAAGTACGAAGAAGCAAAAAAAACATATATCTCAGCTCTTGAAGATGTATCGATAAAAGCAGTTAATTACTTTTTTGATTTGGCCTTAGCGCAGCAAAACCTGCAAGTGGCAGTAATAAACTACTCAAATGCAGATACTTTATATCAGATTGCTACAGGAAGATATAATATTGGTACAATTGCTGAAAACGAGCTTATGCAGATGGAGCTTAGTTTGTTAAATGCCGGCTCATCATTAAATTCGGCGAAAGTTGATTTAGAAATTCGAAAGTTCCAGTTAAGATCTTTTTTGGGATTTAACGAGAAGGTAAATCTAAAACTAATAATTCCAAAAGAAATTCCAATGATTACTGTTGATGTTGAAAATGCACTGGAAATTGCACAAAGGAATAATCCAGATATATTATCTTTTGAAAGACAGCTTATTGAGGCAAAAAGAGATGTTGCAAAAGCAAAATCTGAAAAAGGATTGCAAGCCGAAGTTTATGCAAGTGTAGGATATACACAACAAGCAGTAGATTTTAGTGATGTTTATTTGAATCCACAAAGTCAGCAAAATGTAACAGTCGGTTTGGAAATACCATTATTAGATTGGGGATTAGGTCGCGGAAAATATAAAATGGCTCAATCAAGTCAGGAGTTAATAAGAACAACAGTGGAGCAAGCACAAACTGATTTTACTCAAAGTGTTTATTTAAATGTAATGCAATTTAATTTACAGGATGATCAATTTCTAATTGCTGCTAAGTCTGATACAATTGCACAAAAACGATATGATATGACAAAACAGCGTTTCCTGATTGGGAAAGTAGATGTGCTGGAATTAAATATCGCATTGTCAGAAAAAGATGAAGCCAAAAGTAATTATATTGCCGCTTTAAGAAAATATTGGTCTAACTTTTATAACCTGCGCAAAATTATGTTGTATGATTTTATAAAAGAAAGTGACTTAGAAGCCGATTATGATGAATTGATAGAATAATCACAGAATAGATTTAATTTTAATAAAGATTGAAAAGATTACGAATTTATATTTTCAATCTTTCTTTTTACATAATTAAAGGAATTTATACCATATTTTAATCTTAATGCTTTGAAAAAGTGTGATTCTAAAAAATAATTTTATCTTTGCACGACAATTTAATTTATCAGAAAATAATTTAATAATATCAATAAAATAGTTTGACAAATGCAGATTAAAGGAGCTATTAGATTTTTGGCCATTGCGTTGGCTGCAATATGTATCTATTACTTATCATTTACATGGGTTTCACAAAATATTACTAAAGATGCAAAAGAATTTGCACAAGGTAATCCTGATCTAGAATATCAATATCTTGATTCATTATCAGGAGAAGTTGTTTATAACCTGGGGTTTAGAAAGTATACATTAAGAGAATGTCAGGAAAGAGAAATTAATCTTGGTCTTGACTTAAAAGGTGGTATGAATGTTATCCTTGAGATTTCTGTCGAAGATATTATCAAGGCAATGTCAGGGAATAGCAAAGATTCTACTTTCGTAAAAGCAATTAGCTTGGCAAAAGAATATAGTAAAGATAGTCGTGATGATTTTATTACGCTTTTTGGCAAAGCATTTAACGAGATTGATCCAAATGCAAAATTAGCAGCGATTTTTAATACTATAGAGTTAAGAGATAAAATAGGATTTAACTCAACAAACGAAGATGTCTTAAAAGTAATTCGCGAAGAATCAAAAGGAGCTATTGATAACTCGTTCAATATTCTTCGTAGTCGTATCGACCGTTTTGGTGTTGTTCAGCCAAATATTCAACGTTTGGAAGGTAATACCGGAAGAATTATGGTTGAACTACCAGGAGTAAAAGATCAGGAACGTGTTCGTGACTTATTGCAAGGAACTGCAAATCTTGAATTCTGGGAAACTTATAATAACACTGAAATATTTAACTCTTTAGTACAAGCTAATGATATAATTTTTGAAATCGAAAAAGCAAAAAAAGAATTAAATAAAAAGCAAACTGTTGAAGAAACAAAGATTGAAGAAACAAAAGAAGTAACAGAAGAGCCTGTTAAACAAGAAGGTGACGCGTTAGCTCTTTTAGATGAAATTGAAGAAGGAACAACAGATACTGATTCAGCTGCCATTGCGCAACAAAGTAACGAGAGATATCCTTTATTTAATGTTTTACGTCCTAATGTAAATCAACAATTCCAACCCCTGGAAGGATCGGTTGTTGGTATGGCACATTATTCAGATACATCAAAAGTAAATGCATTCTTAAATATGGAAAAAGTAAAAGCTGTATTTCCAAGAGATGTATTATTCAGATGGCATGTTAAGCCTCCAAAATATGATGAATCTAAGAGCATTTATGAATTACATGTTTTAAAGATTACAGGTCGTGATGGACAGGCTCCACTAGATGGTGATGTGATTACTGATGCAAGATCAGAATTTGATCAGAATTCTGGAAATGCTGAGGTGACAATGACAATGAATCCGGATGGTGCTAAAACATGGGCTCGATTAACAAAAAATAATGTAGGTAACTTTATTGCCATTGTTCTTGACGATTATGTATATTCTGCTCCAAGAGTTAATGGTGAGATACCAGGTGGACGTTCATCAATTACAGGTGATTTTACCGTAACAGAAGCAAAAGACTTAGCTAATATATTAAAATCAGGTAAATTACCTGCTCCGGCTAGAATTATTGAAGAAGAAATAGTTGGTCCATCACTAGGACAAGAAGCGATTGATGCTGGTTTAAGATCATTCTTTTTAGCATTTATTGTGGTTATTATTTATATGGTTTTCTATTATAGTAGAAAAGCTGGTTTAGTAGCAGACATAGCTCTGATTGCAAATATGTTCTTTATTATGGGTGTACTAGCTTCATTAGGTGCTGTATTAACACTTCCTGGTATTGCCGGTATTGTTTTAACAATCGGTATGTCGGTTGATGCTAACGTGCTTATTTACGAACGTATTCGTGAAGAATTAACTGCAGGTAAAGGAATTAAATTAGCCGTTAAAGATGGTTATAAAAATGCATATTCTGCAATTATTGATGCCAATGTAACTACATTATTAACCGCAATTATTCTTTATACATTTGGTACTGGCCCGATTAAAGGTTTTGCCACAACTTTATTAATAGGTATTTTAACATCATTATTTACAGCAATATTCCTAACAAGATTGATTTTTGAATGGTACCTAAAAAGAAATAAAGAAATAACATATTCAACAAACTTAACTGAAGGTTTATTTAAGAAAGTAAATATTAAGTTTCTTGAAAAACGTAAAATATTCTATGTTGTTTCAGCGATTTTAATATTTTTAAGTGTTGGTTCTTTATTTACTAAAGGATTAAATATGGGTGTTGATTTCACTGGTGGTAGAACATATGTGGTTCGTTTCCAGGATGCTGTAAGCACAGTGGATGTTGCAAATGACTTAGCTGTTGTTTATGGTCATGCCCCAGAGGTTAAAACGTTTGGTGAAGATAATCAGGTAAAAATTACTACTAAGTATAGAATAGATGAAGACGATGTTGAAGTAGATAAGGATGTAGAAAATAAGTTATACCAAGGATTAAAGCCAATTTTAGGCGATGATGTAACCTTCGATGACTTTAATCATAATTATAAGATGAGTTCTCAAAAAGTAGGAGCAACCATAGCTGATGATATTATTTATAAATCATTAGTAGTTATAACACTTGCTCTTATCATGATGTTTATCTACATTTTCATTCGATTTAAAAACTGGCAATATGGTTTAGGAGCTGTTGTGGCTTTAATGCACGATGTTACAATCATTCTTGGTTTATTCTCAATATTTGCAGGAGTATTACCATTCTCACTTGAAATTGATCAGGCATTTATTGCAGCAATATTAACAGTTGTTGGTTATTCTGTTAACGACACAGTGGTTGTTTTTGACCGTATCAGAGAGTTTGTAAGCTTATATCCTAAACGCGACAAACATACGATATTAAATGGAGCATTAAATAGTACTTTAAGTCGTACATTTAATACATCATTAACTACTTTTGTCGTATTATTAACTATCTTTATTTTAGGTGGTGAAGTAATTCGTGGATTTGTATTTGCATTATTAGTTGGTGTTGTTGTGGGTACATACTCATCGTTATTTATTGCAACTCCAGTAGTATTTGATACAGTTCACAAAAAAAACGAAGAAAAAAAGAAGTAATATAATCTTCTATATAAAAAGAAAAGCCCCTTAACTAAAGGGGTTTTTTTGTTGTTTAAACAAAATGTATATTTGTGAAAAAGATAAACAATGCACAATACCTTTCTTTTTATTAGCGGTCAGGAAATAGTTGTTATTTTGCTCATTGTTTTAATTTTATTTGGAGCTGATAAGATCCCAAACATAGCAAAAACTCTTGGAAAGGGATTTAGAGAAGTACAAAAAGCTACAGATGATATTAAAAGGGAAATGAATAATCATACAAATGATATTACCAAGGAAGCAAAGGATATTGACAATGAAATTAACAAGATAAAGGACGATTTAAAAGGATAATTTGATGGATTATATTTTCTTATTGACAGGTTTTATTCTACTTATATTAAGTGGAGATTTTTTGGTAAAAGGAAGCGTTTCTTTATCTGGTCATTTTAAAGTTTCAAAACTTGTTGTTGGGGTAGTAATAGTATCGTTTGGCACGTCGGCACCAGAATTGGTAGTAAGCCTGGATGCAGCCATAAAAGGCCATCCTGATATTGCAATAGGTAATGTAATTGGTTCAAATATCGCTAACATTGCCCTTGTTCTTGGGTTAACAGCAATTATTCTTCCTGTAAAAGTGAAGAAAAAAGCTATACATTTTGATTGGGCAGTAATGATGTTTGTGACCTTTCTTTTCTTTGTTTTTAGTTTAAATGGAAAACTTCAGTTTGCCGAGGGTGTAATTTTTATTACTATTCTTGGTGCATATGTATTTAGGTCAATATTTAAATCAAGAAAAGAAAACCTTAAATCCATAGAAGAAAGAGTTAAGCCAAAATACAATTTATTTGTATCCATTTTATTTGTTGTAATGGCTTGTGTTGGATTAATCTATGGAGCCGAATTCTTAGTTAAAGGAGCATCAAGTATTGCAATAAAAATGGGAGTAGATGAAAGAATTATATCTGTTTCGGTTATTGCATTGGGTACAAGTTTGCCAGAATTAGCCACATCAATTGCAGCGGCTGTGCGCAAAGAATTAGATATCTTTGTTGGAAATATCATCGGCTCAAATATTTTTAATATTCTGGCAATATTAGGTTTAACTAGTGTGATAAAATCCATTGAAATTAATGCAATGACACTGAAGTTTGACTTTTATTGGATGATTGGAATTTCATTATTATTATTATTATTTATTTTACCTTTAAGGAAAGGTGTGATAACTCGTTGGAAAGGTCTGATTTTTGTGTTAATATATTTTCTATATATATATTTAGTTTTTTCTTTGGGAATAATTTAAGTAAAAGATGATTAAAGCAAGAAGTATAACAAAATCGTATGGTGATCTTAAAGTTTTAAAAGGTATTGACTTAGAGATCAACCAAGGTGAGATCATTTCAATTGTTGGACCCAGTGGTGCAGGTAAAACAACTTTTTTACAAATTCTAGGAACCTTAAGTCGACCTGATTCAGGCCAGATTTTGTTTAACAATCAAGATGTTAGTAAGTTCAAAGATAAGCAGTTAGCGGCTTTTAGAAACAAGAACATTGGATTTGTTTTTCAGTTTCATCATTTGTTGCCAGAGTTTACTGCACTTGAAAATGTTTGTATTCCAGCATTTATAGCAAATTATTCAAAAGATAAAGCTGAGAAAAAGGCTAAAGAAATATTGGATTTTTTAAAATTAGGACATCGAATAGATCATAAACCAAAAGAAATGTCTGGTGGTGAGCAACAACGTGTTGCAGTAGCACGAGCATTAATAAACGAACCGTCTGTAATTTTTGCAGATGAACCATCAGGAAATTTAGATTCTGAAAACAAAACTGAATTACATAATCTTTTTTTATCATTGCGTGATAAATTTAACCCAGCAATAGTTATTGTTACTCATGACAATGATTTGGCTAAGATAGCAGATAGGAAACTTACAATGAAAGACGGTTTATTTCTTTCTTAATAGATGGTATACAAAGAAGATTTAGAAAACATAAAGTCATTTCTTAACGAAAAAGCAGAAAAATATAATCACCCCGATTTTATTCAATCAGACCCAATTCAAATTCCGCATCAATTTCAAGATGTAAATGATATCGAAATCGCCGGGTTTTTTGCATCAACTATTGCATGGGGGCAGAGAATCACTATAATTAAAAATATGCAAAAGCTAATGGCATTAATGGATCATGCTCCTTATGAATTTATTATGAATCATTCAGAAAAAGATTTAAATCGATTTAAATATTTTAAACATAGGACATTTAATGGGGAAGATTGTAAGTTTTTCATAAAATCGGTTAAGAATATTTATCAAAAGCATAATGGATTGGGTGGTTTATTTCAGAAATTGTACCTTGAAAATAAATGTATTCAAAATACACTCATCCAATTTAGACAAACTTTCTTTGAAATAAGTCATCCTGATCGTACACAAAAACATCTGTCAAATATTTTAAAAGGGTCATCCGCGAAACGATTAAATATGTATTTAAGATGGATGGTTAGAAGAGATAACTCAGGTGTCGATTTTGGAATCTGGGATGAGATTTCCATGTCAGATTTATTTTTACCTTTGGATGTGCATACAGGTAATGTGGCAAGAAAATTGGGTTTGCTCAATAGAAAACAAAATGATTGGAAAGCTGTTAATGAAATTACAAACGTTTTAAAAGAATTTAATCCTGCAGATCCAATAAAATATGATTTTGCTTTATTTGGATTAGGAGTATTTGAAAAGTTTTAACAATGCCAAATAACTATTTTAGATTCAAAAAGTTTACAGTTTATCAAGATAAATGTGCCATGAAAGTAGGAACTGATGGTGTTTTGCTTGGAGCATGGGCAAATTGTGATAAATCAAAAAATATTCTGGATATTGGAACAGGAACAGGTTTAATTTCATTGATGATGGCCCAAAGATCAAAAGCCCAAATTGATGCAATTGAGATCGATATTAAGGCTTGTGAACAAGCACAAGAGAATGTGAAGAAATCACCCTGGAAATCCAGAATCAATATAATTCATAAATCATTACAGGATTTTACTCAAGATGAAAATAAAAAATATGACTTAATTGTTTCTAATCCACCTTATTTTCAGAATTCATTAATTGCTCCTGACGAGAATAGAACCAATGCACGACATAATTCTTCATTGGAATATAAAGATATTATAAATGCAGCAAATAAATTTTTAACCGATCAAGGATCTTTAGGCATAATATTACCATATCTTGAAGGTAATATGTTTATTTTAAAAGCAGTGGAAAACAATTTGTTCTGTGTCAGACAAACAAAAGTTTTACCTAATCCTGGGAAACACGCTAAAAGATTATTACTAGAATTTAAGAAAATAAAAATGCCACTTGTAGAGCAGGAAATTATTATTGAACTCAACAAGAGGCACGAATATTCTGAAGCATATAAAAATCTCACAAAAGATTTTTACCTGGCATTTTAAATTTTCAAGAGTAATAGAAAAGTGTCATTGCATTGTACTTTCTCAAGAGTGAAGCGAGTAAAATGGAAATTTCAATTATATTAAAAAAAATCCCCGATATGAGTCGGGGATGACAAGTATAAATAGTTAATCCAAATCAAATTCTTCTTCTATAAATTTAACCCCGTAGTCTTCTAATTCTTTAAGAACAGGTTCGTAAATATCTTTCATTGTTGGAACGATTACTCCTTTTTGTTTGATCTCTCCAGTTAAAAATAATTTTGTAGCAATGGCAACCGGAGTACCAACTGTTATCGACATTGCGGTATGTACCTGATCTTTACCTTCAACATATAATGATGAAGTAATTCGCTTGGTTTTTCCATTTAATTTGTAATCAAACTGATGTTGCATTACAATCATGTCTTTATCTTCAACACCTAAAGCCCATTTTTCTTCTAAAAGCTTCTGCAATATCTGGGCTGGTGTAGCATCAGCTAAACCTATTTTGGTATTTTCAAAAATTCCTAACCATTTTAAACGACTCATAGTTTCTGAATCCATATCAATACCTACATAGTTACATAATTTTTGTTCCACAGTGTCTTGATCATCATAAGGTAAAAACATATTAATGAATTCTCTGTATGTAAGATTTTCAGAATCAGCAATAGTATATGTATCATCAGTCGCTCCCAGTTGAACAAACACATTCCATCCTATACTATATCCCGGGCGACGCAAAGTTCCACGTAAAATTGTTGGGATATTTTCCAAGCCATATGTTTTACGGTAGCTTAATGAATCACGGTTTGGATACATTTCGAATTCACCAACATCTAAAATCGACATTTTCTCAATTCTTTTAAACAATTGGTGATAAGGTACATATTTATATTTTCCATGATCAATATACTGAGCTACCGACTGACCAGCAACAACAACATTTCTTGGATTCCATGTGAATTTATAATTCCAAGGATTATTATCATACTTTGGTGCCACAAGACCCCCGGTGCTTGATTTAAAAACCAGCATTTCACCACCTTTAGCTTTTATTTCATCAATCACTTTCATTGCCGACATGTGGTCAATTCCTGGGTCAACACCTATTTCATTTAATAGCAATAAACCTTTTTCTTTCGCCTGATCGTTTAATGCCTGAACCTCCTTAGAAACATACGAAGCTGTAATCATGTGTTTTCCGTGCTCAACACATTTTTCAGCAACAAAGTGGTGAAAACGAGCAGGTAACATTGATATTACAACATCAGCATTTTGAATTTCGTCATTTCTTTGTTGTTCATTAAAAACATTAAACTCAAATGCTTCTCCGTTTTTATGATTGTTGACTTTCTTTTTTGCAAGATCTAAAGACATATCACCAATACGAACTTTCCACTCATATTTTGTAGAATTATCCAATAAGTATTGTATTAGACTTGAAGAAGATAATCCGGCTCCCAGGATCAATATTTTTTTCATAATATCATTCTTTTGTAATGAAACGTTATTTAATTGAATTGCTAATGTAAAATTATATTTGAATAAGAAAAATGGTTTTTATCAGTTTTTCTAAAGATGATTAAAGTAAGCTAAAATTTAATTTTTTAACTCATAGATATATAGGTTTTTATAAAAAACAATAATTCTTATAAAAAAAGTAGAGAAAATAATAGTTAATCCATTCATAGTTCTGTTATAGTAAAAAACGAGAAGTATTTTTTGTTTTAATAAAAAGTTGCTATTTTAGTGTCAACGAAAAAATTAAACCCTAAAAATTTTACCTAAAATTTGAAAAAGTCCTTGCTTAGAAAGGGCTTTTTTTTATTGTTTACTTTCCTTTTATAAATCATAAACCTGAAAGTTTTTTAGGAGTTCTTGTATTTGATAAAAACTAAGTATAAGCATTAAAAACCTGTTGATAAAAGCATATGTATATTCATTGAAAAGTGATTGATTAGTCTTAATTTTGTTTGTCTTAGGAATAATTAAAAAGAATATTTTGGCAGAGAAGAAGAAATATGCAGAAACACCATTGATGAAACAGTATTACGAGATCAAGAGTAAACATCCTGATGCAATACTGTTATTTCGTGTGGGAGATTTTTATGAAACTTTTGGTGAAGATGCTATTAAGGCTTCAGAAATATTAGGAATAACTCTAACTAAAAGAGCTAATGGTGCTGCTTCTTATGTAGAACTTGCTGGTGTTCCATATCATGCTTTAGATACATATTTGCCAAAACTAGTCCGTGCTGGTCAGCGTGTTGCAATTTGTGAACAGCTCGAAGATCCCAAGAAAACTAAAAAGATTGTTAAACGTGGGATAACCGAAATGGTAACTCCCGGAGTTTCGTATAATGATAATGTACTCGACCATCGTGAGAATAATTTCTTAGCAGCAGTACATCTGGAAAGAAGTGTTGCAGGAGTGGCATTCATAGATATCTCTACGGGTGAGTTTCTAATTGCCGAAGGCCGATTCGATTATATTGATAAACTACTAAATAGTTTCCAGCCTAAAGAAGTGCTTTACGAAAGAAGTAAGCAGCAGTTGTTTAAGGAAACTTTCGGAGAGAAATTCTATACATATAAACTTGATGATTGGGTATTTACCGAAGATAATGCTCAGGATAAACTTTTAAAACGTTTTCAAACTTCATCCCTAAAAGGATTTGGTGTTCAGGATTTAAAACTTGGAATTATTGCAGCAGGTTCGATATTGCAATACCTTGAAATTACTCAACATGACAAACTTCAACATATTTCAACTTTATCTAGAATTGAAGAAGACAATAATGTTTGGTTAGATAAGTTTACCATTCGAAATCTTGAATTGTTCTTTTCAATAAACGAAGGAGCAAAAACGCTTGTTGATGTTATTGATCGTACCATATCTCCAATGGGAGCACGATTGTTAAAACGCTGGGTTGCCTTACCGTTAAAAGATGAAAAACCAATTAATGAGCGACTTGATGTTGTTGAATTTCTTGGGAGAGAAATTGATTTTAAAGATTTACTGGCTTTACATATAAAAGAAATTGGCGATCTGGAAAGAATAATTTCTAAAGTTGCAACTGGTCGGGTGAATCCTCGTGAAGTAGTTCAGTTAAAAAATGCATTAACAGCAATTGAACCAATTAAAAATGCTTGTTTAGATTCGGGGAATGAAGCATTGAGAAAAATTGGAGATCAACTAAACCCTTGTCTGAATATTAGAGATAGAATTGAAAAAGAAGTATTTTCTGATCCACCGGCATTATTAAGTAAAGGAAACTATATTGCCAATGGGGTTTCGGCAGATTTGGATGAATACAGAAAACTGGCATATTCAGGGAAAGACTATTTAATCCAGATTCAACAGCGCGAAATTGAACGAACCGGTATAACATCTCTAAAAATTAGTTTTAATAATGTATTTGGATATTATATTGAAGTTCGAAATACGCATAAAGATAAAGTACCTCCTGAGTGGATCCGTAAGCAAACATTGGTAAGTGCCGAAAGATATATTACAGAAGAGTTAAAAGAATACGAAGTTAAAATTTTGGGTGCCGAAGAGAAGGCCTTAGATTTAGAACAGAAATTGTTTTTAGGTCTTGTATCCAGTCTTGAAGATTATATTGGCGCGATACAACTAAACGCATCACTTATTGCAAAACTGGATTGTTTATTGTCTTTTTCCTTTATAGCTGGTGAAAATAAATATATTCGACCCGAGATAAATGACTCAGATATTATTGATATTAAAGAAGGACGACATCCGGTAATTGAAAAGATGCTTCCAATAGACGAAGAGTATGTATCAAATGATGTTTACCTGGATAATAAAAAACAACAAATTATTGTAATAACAGGCCCAAATATGTCTGGTAAATCGGCACTGTTGCGCCAAACAGCATTAATTGTTTTATTAGCGCAGATTGGTAGTTTTGTTCCTGCTGCAGAAGCAAAAATAGGTTTAGTCGATAAAATTTTTACAAGAGTAGGCGCATCTGATAATATATCGTTGGGCGAATCTACTTTTATGGTTGAAATGCACGAAGCAGCAAGTATTCTTAACAATGTTTCGAAGCGTAGTTTGATTTTGTTAGATGAAATTGGACGCGGTACAAGTACTTACGATGGTATTTCTATTGCCTGGGCAATGGCTGAATATATTCATGAGCATCCAAATGCAAAAGCAAAAACACTGTTTGCAACACATTATCATGAGCTGAATGAGATGGAGAAATCATTTAAGCGAATAAAAAATTTTAATGTGTCTGTGAAGGAATTGGATGATAAAGTAATTTTTTTAAGGAAACTTAAAAGGGGTGGAAGTGAGCATAGTTTTGGTATTCATGTGGCTCAAATGGCCGGTATGCCTAAGAGTGTAGTTAGTCGAGCCAACGAAATATTAAAAGATCTGGAAAAGTCTGGTAATAAAAAGTCTTTAGCTAAACCGGTGGATGAGATTGCCACACATCGTGAAGGTTACCAAACAACAATTTTTCAGTTAGATGATCCTGTTCTTGCACAAATACGAGATGAAATCAAAGAGCTCGATATTAATAACCTTACACCAATGGAAGCTTTAAATAAATTAAACGATATTAAGAAGCATATTGGTTTATAAGTTTTAGATTAAAAAAAGTACAATATTTTTAAAATATATTTTTGCAGAACAAAAAAAATAAATATATTTGCAACCGCTAAACGCAAGAATAGCGATATGTTCTTAAACAAAATGCGAGAATAGCTCAGCTCCGAAAAACAAGAAATTGCGATACTGTTTGTTAATC
>CAZPMA010000007.1:0-49856 GCA_964587535.1 uncultured Bacteroidales bacterium | reverse complement strand
TTTAAAACAACAAATTCGTTAATAATTACATATTTGCAGGAAAGTCATCCTTGGTTTTAATTCTAATTTATCGAATTAAGTTGGATTTAATTTATTTCAAAAAAATGTCACGTTTATACCCGTAAAAACGTGACATTTTTATATATTTGTAAAAAATAATGTGTGATGAAAGTTTCTGATATAGTTAAAGATAAGATTGGTCGACTAGAGAGTGGATTTGTTTTTACCTATGATTATTTTCAGTTAAGGGTGGATCAAATATCAGCCTTAAAGAAAGTGCTTAGTCGTTTGGTAAAATCCGGGAAACTAAAAAAACTTTCAAAAGGTAAATTCTATAAACCAAAGAACTCACAATTTGGAGAATTAAAACCGGATATCTACCAAGTTGTAAAAGATCTATTAGAAAAAGAAGGTAAAATTATAGGTTATATTACCGGTTATTCAATATACTCTCAATTGGGTTTAACTACACAAGTATATAACACTATTCAAATTGGTGTTAATCGTGAGAAAAAGGCAACTAAAAGGGGGATGTATAAAATTAAGTTTATAAAGCAACCTAATACAATTACTAAAGAAAATATACCTTTACTAAGAATTTTAGATAGTATAAGAAATATTAAAAAGATACCTGATACAACAGTTGAAAATTCTTGTATTAGATTAAAAGCTATACTAAATGATTTAGAAATAAGTGATCAGGAAATGTTGATAAAACTGGCACTTAAATATAATCCGGCAACTAGAGCATTGGTAGGAGCTATAATTGAAAATGTAAATAGAAAATTAAATACTGATAATCTTTATAAAACATTAAATTCAGCAACAAGTTATAGTTTTAAAATTTCAGAAAAGACATTGCCTAATAAACAAAAATGGTTCATTAAATGATATTGCACGAAAATAAAAAAGAATTTACCGAAGCAATTCAAGCAGCAAGCGATAATTTAGATATATCTCCTGTTTTTATTGAAAAGGATTATTGGATAACCAAGGTTCTTAAGGAATTATCTCAAAGTAAAAATGCAAATAGTGTTGTTTTTAAAGGTGGAACGTCATTAACTAAAGCGCATAAATTAATACAAAGGTTTTCAGAAGATGTGGATATTGCTGTGTTAGACGTGTCTAAGCTGTCTGGTAATCAGGTCAAAACATTAATTAGAACTGTTGAAAAGGATATATCTAAGGATCTAACAGAAATTGAAGTGCCAGGTGTTACAAGTAAGTTTTCCAAATACAGAAAGAGTGTATTTACTTATCCACTTACCGGTAATTTTAAAATTAGTGCAGGAGTTTCAAATAATCTAATAATTGAAGTTAACTCATTTGCTAATCCATTACCTTATGAAACATTGGAGATTAAAAGTTTTATTACTGAGTTCTTGGAGAAAACCAAATCTGATGACCTAATTAAAAAATATGAACTTGAGCCATTTAACTTAAAGGTTTTGGGTAAGAAGCAAACATTACTTGAAAAAATTGTTTCACTGATTAGATTCTCTTTTGATAAAGATGTAAACGATAGTATATCAAGAAAAATAAGGCATTTTTATGATATACATTTTCTTTTATTGAATAAAGAGTGCTCAGATTACATAAAATCTAATAACTTTAAAAAAGATTTAAATGAGTTAATAGATCATGATAAGCAGGTTTTTGATGAACCTGATGGTTGGAAGAAAAGTGATTTTAAGAAATCAGTTTTGATTACAGAATTTGAGAAGGTTTGGAAAGAAGTGAAGTCTACTTATGTAAAAGAATTATCAGACTTATCTTATAGGGAGAAGGCCTGTGTAATAATAAAATATCAATGTAATCTGTATTAAAATTATTTAATGATTGATTTATAGACGAAATGATATATTTATAACTGTAATCGTAAGATTTAATTTTACGTTCCGGAAATTTATTTGTGTGTAATTTAATTCCGCATTTTGTAATTAATTGAATATTTTCTCTTAAAGATTTATTTAAGGATAATGCTTCGCCAAACTTCCTTTCACATTCATAATTGCCATAAATATCGGCATGATCAAAAGTTGTTATTCCCAAATCAATTAATTTTTGAGTAAAGGCTAATAGTTCCTGGCTTGAAAAATTCCAGTCAAGTAATCGCCAATGACCGTGAATTAACTTTGAAACTTTTAAATTATCTGTAAGCTCAATTTTTTCCATTGTATCAAATATATAGATTTAAATTTAAAAATTATTAATTAAATAAAGACAGAATGCAAGGTGTAGATTTTAAGGAAATTATTTTTGTGGAAGGCATGAAGAGTATTCATGAAAAAAATACAACAAAAGAAAGAATAATGAACTTACAAAACTTCAAAAAGGTTGAAGAAAACTTACCGAAAGATGTTCATAAATCATTTTTTTTAGCAATCGAAAAAATTGAAAGTGTCGAAAAAAACAGGATTAAAATTAGTGATAAATTGATTCCTGCGAGTGACACATATAAAGATGCATTTTATAAGATATTTTATAACAACTAGCTTAATACAATCTTGATAAGGGACTAAATCCTTTCAAAGGAGATATTTGTGCAATATGAATATAGGTCATGGTGTTTTTAATATCAGCATGGCCTAACTGATTTTTTAGGCTAACAATGTCTAAACCATCTTCGAGAAGATGTGTTGCATAACTATGACGTAAAGTGTGAACACTGGCTTTTTTTTCAATACTACAAGCTTTTAGTGTTATCCTCATAATCCTTTGAATACTCGTTGCACTTATTTGATTGCTATAAGTTTTACCATTAAATAAAAAGGTTTTAGGCATATAATCTAATAAATACTGTTTTAAACCTCTTACAAGCATATTTGAAATGGGCACATAACGATCTTTTCTGTATTTTGACTGTCGAATATGGATCATCTTACGGTTTAAATCAACATCTGCAATGTGTAAGTTAATGGCTTCGCTTATGCGCAAACCTGCATCATAAATAGTCCCTAAAATGATTCGATGTTTTAAGCTTTCGGGTGCTTTTAATATTTGCTTAATTTCTTCTTTCGATAAAACTACAGGTAAAGTTTTAGGGTGGTGGACTTTAGGTAATGTAATGTATAAATCATTTTTGTCAAATATAGTAAAAACATGTCGGAGTCCACATACCAGATGTTTAAAACTACTTAAACTTGGCGATTCATTTTTCCTCGCTAGTGCCATGTATTCTTCAATTTCATCATTACTTAATTCTAATGGAGATCTATTATAAAAAAGAACTAGCTTGCTAATTTGCAATAAATAATCTTCAACACATGTTCTGCTTTTTCCGGCCACAATAAACTTCCGGGTTAATATCTTACAGATATTTATAAATGCTGGAACTTCTTTACATGCTTGTTCTTTAAATGTTAAACGATTCATAATTATTTAAATTAACTTTGTTAAATAAATTTCGATTGATGTTTCATATACTAACTTATTGTGTAAAGATTTAAGAACTAATGAATAATAATGATCTAATATTTAATAGTGGTATTTTAATAGAATTGGTAAGTTTTAAAATGCCTTTTGGGAAATATAAAGGAACAGCTATTTATAGATTACCAGAACCATATTTAGTTTGGTTTAAGCAAAAAGGATTCCCTGAAGGAAAAGTGGGGAATTTATTAGCAACAATGTATGAAATTAAACTGAATGGTTTAGAGTACTTATTAAAGCCTTTGATATAAAAAAAAGCCATCATTATGATAGCTTTTTTTATAAATGTGCTAAAAACGATAGCCAAAACCTAAACCTATTACTTTATTTTTAATATTGTCGTTTGTAGTTACATCACCTAAGCCCATTTCATAACGTATATCGAAAAATAATTCCCCTTTTAAAATAGTTCTTGATACCTCTGAGCCAAAAATAAATCCATAATCAGAATCGCTTGATTCTTTTTCATAGTCAACTGTGGTTGTAATTCCATTTTCTTTAATTTCAGATTCGGCAGATCGTAAATAACTATAATAAGGCCCACCAAAAAAAGAAACTACCCATTTTTCATTTAAACCTAACTGATCACTAAAGCGTCCTTTTAATAGTACAGGAATGTTATAGTAAGAATAGTTTGTAGAAACATTTAAATTACTTTTTGATTCACTTTTTTTATAAGCCAAACCTTCTGTTTTATAGTTTAATTCTGTTTGTACAGATAGTACAGGGTGAAAACGATAATCAAAAGTTGCTCCTAAGGTAAATCCAGATTTAATATCATTATTATCCCATAACATACCTAATTCTGATTGAGTGCTAAAGTTTAAACCTTCTTTAAAACCAAATTTAATTTGAGCATTTGTTGTAAATGCAATAATTAACAATAATCCTGATAATATTAAGCCTTTTGTTTTCATAATTGTATTTTTAAAAAATTAGAATAAAAAATTAAAATATTCGACAAAAATATAAATAAATTTGATAAATAGAATAAAATAGTAAAAAATTCTAAAAAAATTACTTAAAAAAATATTTGTTGATGAATAAATGTGTTTATTTTTGTGCACAATATTTTATATAATGAATAAGGGATCTAAAAATATTAATTCAAAAACACCAACCGAGAGAATAGTTTCATGTGTAAAGAGTGCATTACCATCGGGTTTGAAAACTGCAATTTGGTTGCTTAAAATCACAATTCCTGTATCTTTTGCTGTAATGTTAATGAGTTATTTTGGAATTATCGAGTTTATTGCCCAGTACACTTCTCCAATTTTTAAATTGATAGGATTACCTGGTGTGGCTGCAATAGTTATTATTACAAGTATTTTTACGAATATATATTCAGTGGTTGCAGTATTAACAGCATTGGCTTTACCTGCAAGAGAAGGTACAATAATAGCAGTAATGTGTTTAATTTCACATGGCTTTATAATAGAAACTGCAGTGATGAAAAAAACGGGATCAAATGCGATAAGGATGTTGTTTTTACGATTAATTGCTAGTTTCATGGTTGGGTGGTTACTGAATCTAATTATTCCTGGAAGTTCTTTAGAAGGAATATCAATTATTGGATCGTCTAAAGTTGCCTTTAGTGAAGAATTAATGAAATGGTCATTGCTGATATTAAAAACGGTACTAAAAATAATGATTCTGATTAATCTTCTTTTGATATTACAAAAGTTATTAGAAGAGTTTGGTATTTTAAAATGGTTGATAAAACCCCTTAGTCCTTTAATGATTCTATTTGGATTACCTAAAGAAACATCATTTTCCTGGATTATTGCCAACACATTAGGTTTGGCATACGGATCTGCTGTAATGATTAGCCAGGTTAATGAAAGTAAGATGAGTAAAAATCAGGCTGATTTATTAAATCATCATATTGCATTATCTCATTCGCAATTAGAAGATCCGTTATTGTTTGTAACATTAGGTTATAGCATGTTTTGGTTAGTAATACCAAGAATTTTTATTGCTATAATATCAGTTTGGGTTAGAAAAATTGAACTTTATTTGCGATTTAAAGTATACTAAAAGAATAAATTATAATAAAGTGAAAAAGATATTTAAATGCAGATCCATATTATTAGTTGTTATATTATGTTCACCTATAATGTCTTGTAATATAACTTCAAAAACTAAGGATACTAAACTTATAGAAAAGGAATCTCCAATAGTTGTAACTATATTTTTTTCTGATGATAATTATAAATTTGAAATTAAGAATAATAGTGATACTACAATTACTATTTATAATCCAAAAATTAAAACGATAGAAAAGTTAGAAAATAAAAATTGGGAGTTACAACGAATATTATATTGCCCATGTGGTGCTAGATGCCAACCTGCTCAAAAAAGAATGCAATTGTTACCAGATGAATCTGTTCATTTACAATGGAACCTATATGAAACTTGGTGTGATAATGATAAAAATGGTAATTTAGTGCCGAAAAAGAATTTTGCCGGATATGGTAAATACAGGATTAAAATAAAATACGAAAAAGAGAAAAACAAAATATTAACACACTATAAAGAATTTGATGTTGTTGAATAATTTAGTAATTAATTAAAAGTAAGATGAAAACAGGTGTTTTAAAGATTATGCTTTTTGTAATCGGAATGATAGGATTAAGTAGTTTTATCAGTGCTCAGACTTTAGAAAATGATCAGATTAGATATAAGGCAAAGAGTTATGGTGTTCCTGCATCACCAGAAATGTTTAAGGTTGTTCAGCCAAATGGAGAAACAATAAGTTTGTATTTAAAAGGTGATGGTGCTGTGCATTGGTTTGAAACAGTAGATGGATTTACAGTTTTTAAAAATACTGATGGCAATTTTGTTTATGCAATTCATGATGAAAATAAGAATCTTGTAAAATCTGATATACTGGTAGGTTCGGTTAAAAGTTCACTTAGTATTGAAAAAGGCCTAAAATATAGTCGAGAACAAGTGATTGATAAAAGATCAAAATATAATAATGATCTATCAAAATCTGATATGCAAAGCAAAGCTTTCCCAACAACCGGAGATCGAAAAGTTTTATTGTTACTAATTGATTTTCCTGATAAAGAATTTGTTAAAAATAATTCTGATTTTGATAATTTAATGAATCAGGCTAATTATAATGGTACAGGTAGTTTTAAAGATTATTATTATTCAAGTTCATATGGACAATTAACAGTTACTACCACTGTAGTAGGATGGTTTACTGCAGCTAACAATATGGCTTATTATGGAGCGAATGATGCCAGTGGTTATGATCTTAATCCACGAAAATTAGTTCAGGAAGCAGTTGATTTTGCCCAGGCTCAGGGAATTGATTTTTCGCAATTTGATAACGATGGTGATGGATATATGGACGGAGTTCAGATTATTCATTCTGGTTATGGAGAAGAATCTTCTGGTGTTACAGAAGATGCCATATGGTCTCATCAGTGGTCATTAGGAGCATCATATTACAGATATTATGATAATGTGTATATAAACGATTATGCAATTTATCCGGAATTAAGAGGGGGAAGTGGGACATATATTACCAATATTGGTGTCGTTTGCCATGAGTTTGGACATAGTTTAGGTTTGCCCGATTATTATGATACAGATTATGAAGGAACTGGAGGTGAAGCATTTGATTTAGGAAGTTGGGATATGATGGCAGGTGGATCATGGAATGCAAATGGGGCTGTTCCTGCTAACCATAATGTGTTGTCGAAATGGGATTTAGGATGGCTGGAACCTGTTGTTTTAGACAGTGATGTTTCAATTGAAGATATGCCCAATATATATGAAAATGATGATGCTTATGTGATTTATTCTCAAGTTGAAGACGAATTTTTTATATTGGAAAACAGGCAGCAAATAGGCTTTGATACTTATGTTCCGGGTCATGGATTATTAATTTATCATGTGGATAAAAACCACAGCGGGTGGTCCAGTAACAGTATAAATAATGATCCAACACATCAAGCAATGGATATTGAAGAAGCAGATAATTTAAAAACATATAGCAGTTATGGTGGCGACCCTTTTCCCGGAACATCAAATAAAACTGAGTTCACTGATTTAACTACCCCAAGCATTTCAGCTTGGAATGGATCATTAACTGGTGTTGGCTTGCTTAATATTTCTGAAAATACAAGTTTAAAAACCGTAAGTTTTAATGTTACAACCGGAGATGTAAAAAAACCTGAAGTTGAAATTACTTGCGATGAAGTTGGAACTACAACCGTACACCCTTTGTTATTAACTGTTACATTTGATGAACCTGTTTTTGGTTTTGAATTGTCTGATATTACTGTATTTGGCTGTACTAAAGATAATTTTACAAGTGTTAGTGAAGATGTATATACATTTACAATTGAACCAACCGGTGCAGGTAACATATATGCACAAATTCCACCTAATGTCGCAGAAGATGAAGCAGGTAATACAAATAATTATTCATCCCAGTGGGCAATTTACTTTCAATATCCTGCAGGCATTGAGAATTTATCTGAGGATATGATTAATGTTTATCCGAACCCTGCTGACGAAAAAATATTTATTAATATTTCAGACTCAGATTACGAAAAATTTATGGTTAAATTAATTGACATTGCTGGTAAAGAAATAATGTACAAAGAATTAGATACTGACAATGCTTATCTTGATATATCTAAGCAAAAAAGCGGATTATATATTTTAATAATTCAGTTGGAAAATAATGTTTTCAGCAAACAAATTATAATTAAATAAATATTAATCTGTTATATATTATGATGGCTATAAACCTTGTGTTATAGCCATCTTTATTTTTATATAAACATATATTATTTGTAAATAAAGACTATTTTTGTTTGTAAACTTATTTAGAAAAGAATGAAATTACTATCTTCTAAAGAAATATCTAAAGCAATTAATTGGAACAGATTTGGTGGTGAGGTTATTGCTAAATTACTTATGCAAATTTTAAAATTTAATAAGCTTAATAATCTTTATTCTAAAACCTATGAAAAAACCGGAGTTGATTTTATTAACTCAGTTATTGAAAATTTGAAGTTCGAGTATGAAGTTAAGGATGAAGATCTACAAAGAATACCGAAAGAAGGTCCGTTTATAGTTGTTGCAAATCACCCTTATGGTGGTGTAGATGCATTGATTTTAATTAAAATATTTGCAGAGTTAAGACCCGATTTTAAAGCAATGGGGAATTTCTTAATGCAAAAAGTAGATCCAATAAAAGATACAATATTTCCTGTTAATCCATTTGAAGAAAAAAAAGAGCTTAAATCAAGTTTTGGGGGAATAAAAAACTCACTTTTACATCTGGATGAAGGAAAATCTATTGGAATCTTTCCTGCTGGAGAAGTATCTACTTATCAGCCCGATTCGCCAATAATTAAAGATAGGGAATGGCAAATTTCAATATTAAAATTTATTAAAAAAGCAAAAGTCCCTGTTATTCCAGTATATTTTCACGGAACAAACAGTAGATTGTTTCATATACTTGGACAGATACATCCGGTGTTTAGAACAGCCAAGTTACCATCAGAACTGTTCAATAAAAAAAATAAAGTTATTAAAATCAGAATTGGTAGCCCAATACCCGTAAAAGAGCAAGACGAATTTACAGATATTGCTCACTATGGAAGGTATTTAAGAGCAAGAACTTATGCATTAGGAACCGCTTTAGAAGCTAAGAAATTTTATATACCCTTATTTCAACCTAAAGTAAAAAAAGTAGAACCAATCGCTGAACCAGTATCAAAAACATTATTAATAAATGAGATTAAATCATTAAAGGAAAACTATACCTTATTTACTAATAAAAATTATATTGTATTATGTGCTCCTTCCACTGAAATGCCTAATACACTCCATGAGATAGGTCGCCTTAGGGAGATAACATTTCGAGATGTTGGTGAAGGAACAAACAGAAGTATTGATATTGACGAATATGACTTTTATTACCATCAACTGGTTATTTGGGATGAAGATGAGAAAAAAATTGCGGGTGCTTATAGATTAGGAAAAGGTAAAGATATTTTAGCACAGTACGGGTTAAATGGATTCTATATTACTTCTTTATTTAGGATTAAGAAATCATTTACTAAGCATTTAAGCGAATCTATTGAACTGGGAAGATCATTTATTGTAAAAGAATATCAAAGAAAACCATTACCATTATTTTTATTATGGAAAGGCTTGTTGTTTTTTATCTTAACAAATACCGAATATAGATATTTAATAGGTCCTGTCAGTATAAGCAATGACTTCTCCAAATTCTCAAAAATGCTGATTGTTGAGTTCATAAAGAAATATCATTATGATACTGAACTTGCCGATTATATTAAACCAAGAAAGAAATTTGTTGTAAAAGCGGATAAGAAAGTTGATAGTGAACTATTTATGGAAGCTGAACAGGGTGATGTTTCAAAACTAGATAAACTGATTTTTGACATTGAATCTACATATAAGTTTCCTATATTACTTAAAAAGTATTTACAGCTAAATTCAAAGATTATTGGTTTTAATATCGATCCAAAATTTAATAATGCACTTGATGGCTTGCTTATTTTAGATATTTGGGATGTTCCGGAATCATTTATTAAGGCCTTATCAAAAGAGTTAAATGATGAATCTATTTTAGAAAGATTTAATATTTCTTCTAATTTATTAGATAAAAATCAACCTACTTAATTATTTATAGCTTTTAGTAAATTCTTTTGCTGTGATTATAGTTGCATAAGTTCGGTTTAAAGTATTTAAAGTAGAATAATGTACATCCTTAGCGCTTATTGTTATATCACCATATGTTAAATCTCGTGTTGTGCATGCATCTTCTATTACAGTGCAATTGTAGCCATAATCACTAGCCGCTCTGGTTGCTGCTTCAAGACACATATGCGTTTGCATCCCACAAAGAACAATATTTTTGATGTTTTTTGATTGAAGATATTCATGCAAATCTGTTCCAATAAAAGCGTTTGCCTTTGTTTTTGTAATTACTTTTTCATCATCTAAAGGTTTAACTAAATTGTGAATTTCAGATCCTGATTGGGCAACATGCTTAATGTGTATCACATCCATTTTATTCTCTCTAAAATAATTTAACATTAATTGAGCATTTTCTGCCGCCTTCTCCGGTTCAGATAATGGTAATAAACCATCTGGGAAATAAAAATACTGAATATCAATAATCAATAGTGCAGTATTTGAATGATGGTTCTCAGAAATATCACTTTGAGCATTAAGTTTGTTATAAGAAACCAGACTTAAGAATATTAAAATTACTATAGTATATGTTTTCATATAAAATTATATTTAAGTATGTTAATAATAAATCGTAAAACCCATTTTTATACAATTGATGTTAAAAATTGTTCGAAAATATACAATATTAAAATTAAATTTTAGCTTTGAACAAAATTTAATGATATGGAATTAATTAAATGGACAGAGCAGTATAATACTGGAATTACTGAAATAGATAATCAGCATAAGGGATTGGTTATTATCATTAATGAGTTGTTTGAATTAATGTCAAAAGGACAAGCTAGAAATAAGATGGATGAAATATTTGATCATTTAACAGATTATACTAAAAAACACTTCTTTGCAGAAGAAACAATGCTTATTAAATTTGCTTATAAAGAGTATGATGATCATAAAGAACAACATACAAAATTTATTGATCAATTAAATGTGTTAAAAAAGGATCTGATCAATAATAATGTTACAGTTTCAATAAAAACGCTTAACTTTTTAAAAGATTGGCTTTTAAATCATATACTTGTTTCAGACAAAGCATATTCAGCACATATTATAGAAAAAATGTAGAGAATATTATTATGAAACAAGATCTGTATTTGAATCAGGATCAGATTCTGAATATTTTTCGATATGATATTCTTTTATTGGATCAATATTTAAATATTTAGAAAGAGCATTAACCCCAAAATAAAATGGAATAGTATCTAATAATGCCGAAATCATTTTAAATATGTAATTTGAAATAATCAACATAACTAAGTAAGAAAATATATGTCTTCCTTCCTGAATCTCAATAGCTTTAGTTCCATAATAGGTTATTAATACAACAGCAACCGAATCAATAAGTTGGCTGGTTAAAGTAGATCCATTATTTCTTAACCATAAATGTTTGCCTTTGGTAAGTTTTTTTAATATATGGAATACATGAACATCAACAAATTGAGCTGTGAGGTATGCTATCATCGAGGCTGCTGTGGCACCAAATGCTAATTGTCGTATTCTAAAAAAGGCCGTACTATCTACTGATGCGTCCTCAGGGAGTTTGCCGCCAAACCATAAAATAAATAATACCCACATGTTCAGAAGCAAACCAACCCAAACAACCATATTTGCTCTTCTCTTACCATACAATTCACTAATAAAATCTGTACATAGGAAAGTAATAGGGTAGGGTAATACTCCTACAAAAACCATAAAATGTATTTTTGTACCATTAAAATGAAACGAAAGATCAATTAATCTTGAAAGTCCTAAGATATTTAACATTGCTAAGGACCCAATAAACATACCGGCTAATACTACAAAAACTGCTTCTCTTCTTAGGGTATACTTATCTTTTAAGGTTGTATTAGAAAACATAATAAATTTTTAATATAGATAAAGATATATACATTTTAATTAATTAGCAATTAGTAAATTTTAGCTGTTAATTTAATTCTTTATTTAATTAATTAGATTTATCAATCAAAATCAGCGATAGATATGCAATAAATGAACGTTTATCAATTAATGATAATTTATTAACAATTTATATTAATATCTTATTTACCTATATGTAGTATTAAAGTAAAACTTTTAGTACTTTTAATAAATTATGTATATATCTATTGATTAATGAGATAATAATTACTACTTTAATATTTTTTAATGATTAAGGAATGGGAAAACTATACTCTGCTTTAAATATTGAAGAAAAAGAATCCACAAGTGTATTCTTATTCCTTACATTATCTGTTTTTCTTGGAATATTTTATGGCGCTTTTGACGTTGGAGCTCATGCTTTGTTTTTAAGTGTTTATCCTGCAGAAATGATCCCTAAGGCATATGTCATTTCTGGTGTTGCAGGAATTATATTAACTTCATTATATGCTCGAATACAAAATTCAATTCCATTTTCACGATTGGCATGGATAAATCTTGTTTTTATTTCATTATCTACTGCCTTGCTAAGGATTTTATTTCAATTTACTGAAAGTTCATGGCTTATATTTTTAATTTTTGTGATGATGGGGCCTCTTAATATTATTGCAATGTTAGGATTTTGGGGTGCTGCAGGAAGAATGTTCACATTAAGACAAGGGAAAAGACTTTTTGGTTTGATTGATAGCGGCCAGATATTTGGAGCAATTTTAAGTGCATTTGCAATTCCCGTTTTAATAACATTCGGTTTCCAACAAAAGAATTTGTTATTTTTAAGTTCGGTAAGTATAATTGGAGCACTTTTTGTTCAGATCATTATTTCAATAAAATATAATTTAAATAAAGAACAGGCAGTTAGCGATTCTGAAAAGAAAACATTTAAAGATATTTTCAAAAGTAAGTATATCGTTTATATGGCAATATTTGTTGTCATGTCAATGTTAGCAGCTTTTTTCATTCAATATTCATTTTTATCGGTTACAAAAGAAAATTATCCCGATCATAATGACTTAACCGAATTTCTGGGTGCATTTACCGGTAGTTTGCTTTTATTCACATTCTTGTTTAAAACATTTGTGTATAGTAAACTGATGAAAACATACGGATTAAAATTTAGTATTACTGTTTCATCATTCTTATTGGGTATTTTTACAATTATTGCTGTCTTAATAGGTACTTTTGGTGGGTATACTGCCGCTGCTAATAGTTTTGTTTTTTTCTTTTTAATCATCTCACTTAGCAGACTATTTTCCAAAGCACTAAAAGATGCTGTTGAAGTTCCGTCATTTAAAATACTATACCAATCTTTAAAAGCAGATATCCGACATAGTGTTCAAGCATATGTTGATGGAACCATTAACGAAATTGCTGCTCTTTCTGCAGGTTTAATGCTGGCTGTATTAGGATTATTCGAGTTTTTTACCTTAATACATTTTTCGTATTCATTAATAATTATATTGATAATCTGGTCTTTTATTGCTAGAAAATTATATGTTGAATATAAAAGATCCCTACAGGAATCATTGGCTGAATATAAAGGTTCAAAAGATTCAAAAAGTAAGTTGACTGATTTTGTATATAATATTGATTTATCAAATAAGAGCAAATTAATATCTGGCCTAGAGATTGAATCAAGTTTAAGGCCCGTTTTGTTTGAAGAAAACCTTGTTAATCTGTTAAATTCAGAACAAAAAGAGATAAAAACTTTTGTTGGAAACAAAATAGCAAGCGCTAAGCTAATTTCTTTTTATGAAGGATTAATGACTAAAATAAAGGATTTTGATTTTATTGAAAAAGATAATAAACAATACCATCAATTAATTAAGATAGATAAATCACCGGGAATTGAAAAGTTAATTCAGTTAACTAAATCAAAAAGCAATGATGAAAGAATACTGGCAGCTTTTTTAATTGGAAAATTTTATTCTCCGGATTTGTTTATTTACCTAAAAGCACTAATAAGAGATTTAAATATCCAGGTAAAAATATCAGCAATTAGAGCTGCTGCACAAACAAAAGTGCCGGAATTTTGCCCTTTAATAATAGATTACCTAGATACGCCTGAAGTATTTGCTTATTCCTATGATACTATAATTGATTTTGGCGAAGAATCATTAGTATACCTTGATCAAATATTTTATAAGTCGGGTACAAACCATAGAGTATTATTAAGAATAATCAAACTAATTGGCGAAATTGGGGGAAATAAAGCAAAAGAAATCTTACTCAAAAAATTAGATCATCCTAATGAAGAAATTCTTTTTTATATTCTACAAGCACTTAAAAATTCTGGTTTCAATGCCGACGAAACAAATATTCACCATATAAATCAAATTATTGAAAAACAAATTGGAATAATTGGATGGAATATAGCTGCAAAGGTTACTGTAAATGAACAAAACGAATTTGAATATTTAAAAGAAGCTATTGAAGAAGAGTTATCTTCTAATTTTGATTTGCTTTATTTACTTCTTTCTCTTGCCTATGATTCTAAATCTATTATGCACGTAAAAGAGAATTTGGAAAGTGGAACAACAGAGGGTATTGGATATGCATTAGAGCTTTTAGACTTATTTATCTCAGATGAATTAAAACCTAAATTATTTCCTGTTTTAGAAGATATTCAAGATATTGAAAGAGTTAGGCAATTACAGAATTTTTATGCAATTGAAAAACTAACAATCGAAAATCTACTAATTGATATTATTAACAGAGATGTTAATAATATCAATATTTGGACCAAGGCATGCGCTATTCAAGCTATTTTAGATAGTAATATTAAGAATATTCCTGACGATCTTATAGCTCATGTTTTTAATCCTATTGAGTTTTTACGAGAAAGTGCATTAATCGCTGTTAATACTATTCAAAACGATGCATATGAAAAGCTAAAAAATAGAATAGAAGATTATCATATTGATGAATCAGATAGCATGGTAGATTTAATAGATAAACCAAAAGGATCATTGATCTTTAATAAAACAATTATTATAAAATCAATTGATTATTTTAAGTCGGCCCATGGAAGATACATCTATCATTTGGCTTCAAAAATGAATGAGTATACATCAGAAAATGCCGATTATTCTAATATCATTATTTCCGATTTATTAGATAAAATAATAATAATTCATGGAGATGACTTAAAACTTATTATTGAAGACAAAAGAGAAATTGTACTCAAAGCAAATGAAATGTATATAATGAGCGAAGTTATAGAAAGTAATGTTAAGAACTTATCTATAAAAGGGGAAAATAGTACAATCTATTATATTCAAAAACATGATCTTATTTATAATATGTTCGATTATTACGATATCGAGAAATCTATAATTAAATGGTATAATAAAAATGTTGAATTAAAAGAAAACGATTCGTAATTTTAAAAGTATGATTAGAAAGATATTTAGAAAAATTAATAATTATTATATGCGTAAGACTACGATTTTTAAGCAGCTTATTTTAAACGTTGTTATTCCTGCAGTATCAGCTTTACTGATTTTGGGTGCATTTAATTATAGTCAAACAAAATCAAATTTAATCGACTCAATTGATACAAAAAATAGAATAATTTCTGAGGAAATTATTCATATAATGGAGTTTATGGAAATGTCACTCGAAGTAGTTGAGCGAGACCTAAATCCTGTTATGAATAAGTATAGTAATGATTTGGTAAATAAGTATTTTAAAAGTACCGAGAATATTGAATTTGCCGATCTTAATAGCATTCGAGAAGAATTGGGTATGGATCCCGAAATGGAAGATATTTATATTATCAACCAGGAAGGAATAATAGTAAATACAACTTTTGAAAAAGATTTAGGCTTACCTTTATTTGATTTTGGTGAAGATCATAAACGACTAATCCTTAATATTTTTAAAGAAGGAAAATTTGTTAACGAAAGATTTACTGTTGAATCAAGTACTAAGAGATTGAAGAAATATACCTACCATCCAACAAATGATGGAAAGTATATCATTGAGCTTGGAATATATTCGCACAGAACCGATGAAATTATCGACTTTTTTAAAAAGACAGTTGGAGAAATTTCAAAATCACAACCATCAATAATGGATGCTGATTTATTTATTAGTAAAGACCATCCGATTTCTTTAACAAAAGATACTGAACTTAACGATCAAGAAGTTGAGTATATGAAAGAAAGATTTGTAAAACAAGACTCAACACGAATCCCCAAAAAAATCAATAAGCAAAAACTATATTATACCTATTTATACATTCACAGATCAAACACACACTTATACAAAGGTGCTGTTGTTAGAATAATATCAGATAGAACAAGAGAAGATATATTATTAAGAAATGAGTTACTGAAGTTTGTTATAATATTCGGATTAACCATTATCGTTGTAATAATATTATTATATCGAAAAACAAGGGTAATTACTCATCCAATTAAGAAATTAGTTGAAAAGGTAAATAGGGTTACTGATGGCCATTTAAATGAAAGAGCTGAAGTAGTTGGTAATAATGAGATAACTACACTTTCTCAGAAATTCAATTCTATGATTGAAGAACTGGAAAGCTATTATAATGAATTAGAACAAAAAGTAAAAGATAGAACTGCAGAAGTTGTAAGGCAAAAAGAAGAAATTGAAATAAAGAATAAGCATATTACAGATAGTATTAGATATGCGAAAAGAATACAAAATGCAATATTACCTCCTGACGCGTTTGTAAAACGATTGCTTCCACATTCATTTATACTATATAGACCAAAGGATATCGTTAGTGGTGATTTCTATTGGATGACAAAGAAAAACGATTTAGTGATATATGCTGCAGTAGACTGTACAGGTCATGGAGTTCCCGGAGCATTTATGTCGATAGTTGGAAATAACCAGTTAAACTATGCAGTAGATGTTAAAAAGGTTAGTAAAGCAAGTGAGATTTTAGATTCATTAAATGAAGGAGTTGTTGAAACATTGCGAGAAAAAGGCAATGAAAGTGTTGGTGTAAGCGGAGTAAAAGACGGAATGGACCTGGCTTTATGTATAATTGATTATAAAAATATGAAATTGCAATTTGCTGGAGCTAATAATCCATTATGTTTAATAAGAAACGGTGAATTAATTCAGATAAAGGGAGACAAAATGGCCATTGGTGGTAATTTCGATGATGTTTTACCAAAGTTTACAAATAACGAAATAGACTTACAAAAGGGAGATGTTTTATATACATTCTCTGATGGTTATCCAGATCAGTTTGGTGGTCACGATGGACGTAAGTTTATGGTTAAAAAGTTTAGAGAACTGTTACTAAAAATTCATAAAAACCCTATCGAAGAACAAGAATTTTTATTGAATGATATATTAGACGAGTGGAGAGGCAGAGAAGAGCAAGTAGATGATATTATTGTAATTGGTGTTAAAATTGAATAAGATGCCGGATAAAGTTTTTAAAATATTATTTTATATACCTTATGATGTTAATAAATTATCAGAGAGTGATTTAAATTGGATTGAACAATTAAGTTTCATGTTCTTATCAAGCTTTAATAAAATATTAAACCGAAATGTTCAAATAGATAATAATATAAAAACTGAAGGAAAAATAAATTATAGTGATTATCAGATAATAATACAATTATTTATAAAAGAGAATGTTGAAATTGATGATTGCCTTCAAAACATCGTGAATGAAAAACTTAATTTAGTTCAGATAATTACAAATCCAAAGTTTTCTTTTGATGATACTTTGAATGCATTAGATAAAACTAAAAGCTACGAATTATTTTACGAATCTAATAGTACAAAAGACTTATTTGATTTCAATAATGTAAAAAATGAGACATGGTTTAAGCTAGTAGATATTACCTATGAAATTAATAAAAGCTATTTAGTTAAAAATAATATTGATAAAAAGGCCATTTTTATTGCAGAAACGAGCGCAGATCAGAAAAATATGCGAGATGGTTTGATACGTGAATTTAAACACCTAGGTTTTAAAGTATTGCCAGAAGATAAATTATCCGACGACCTAGTTAAATTTAGTGAACAAGTACACGAATTAATGGAACAATCAATATTATCTATTCATGTTATAGGAAATAATTACGCACCATTATTAAAAAATATAGATGTTTCAAAAATAGAAATTCAGAATGATATCTTTAACGAGGTAGTAAATAATAAAGAAAATTTTAAAAGATATGTTTGGCTTCCTCCTAATATAAAACCAAAATCAGAAAAGCAAAAAAAATATATCGAGAGTTTTAAAAGAAATATAGAATTATTAGAAAAAACTGAAATAATCCAGACCCCTATTGAGATACTAAAGAATATTGTCATAAAAGATATTGATGATAAAACAGAACAAAAAAGAGAAAGTAAAATCGAAAAAGAGAATTTGGCTTATATTATTAGTGATCAAAATCATGAGGAAAGGGTAAGTGAATTAATAAATGTATTAAAAAGGAAGAATATAGATAGTATTAGTCTAGATAAGAAATCTAATACAATTGAACTTATTAAAACTCACAAAAAGAATCTAATAAAAAGTGATATTGTAATTATTATTTATTCATCTGAAAATGAACAATGGTTAAATAGCAAAATTACCGATATTATTAAAGCCCCTGGTTTTGGGAAAAAAAGTAAATTTAATTTGAAATTACTATTGATGGATGCAAAAAAACAATCAGATACAATCTTAAAATTGAAAGATTTAAATGTAATTGATATTTTTAATAAAAAGATATCCGGTTGTTTAAATCCATTACTAGAAAAATTATAGAAAATGGCAGTTAATCAAAGTAAAAGTATTGATGATTTTAAAAACCCTTTTCCGGGCTTACGACCATTTAAGGTTGAAGAAAATCATCTGTTTTTTGGACGAGAAGGCCAGAGTGAAGAGATACTGAATAAACTTTCCAAAGAAAAGTTTATTGCTGTGATAGGTGCTTCGGGAAGTGGTAAATCTTCCTTAATTTATTGCGGACTTATTCCATCATTATATGGTGGGTTTGTTGGAAATTCAAAATCAAAGTGGAGAACCATTGCTTCACGTCCGGGAAATTCTCCAATAGATAATTTAGCTGCTGCAATTATAGAAAATAGTGAATATAGTGATGAAAGCAAACAAGAACTGGTTGATCAAAAAATTACTGCATCAGTTTTAAGAAGTAGTTCAAAAGGATTAATAGAAGCGATAGATCAGAATTACAATTTAGAACAAGAAAATATTCTTATTGTAATCGACCAGTTTGAAGAGTTATTTAGATATAGAACAAGTAAAAATGATCAGTCAACTTATAATGAATCAGAAGCATTTGTAAAATTGTTAATTAATGCAAATAAAGCAAAAGAACTGCCTGTTTATCTAGTTTTAACAATGCGGTCTGATTTTATTGGTGAATGCTCACAGTTTCACGAGTTAACAGAACTGATAAATGAATCAAACTACTTGGTGCCACAAATGACCAGAGACGATTTCAAAAGAGCAATTGAAGGTCCTGTAGCAGTAGGTGGTGCAGAAATAGATTCTCAGCTGGTGCAACAATTATTGAACGAAGTTGGTGATAACCCTGATCAGTTGCCGATACTCCAGCATGCCTTAATGAGAACTTGGGAATATTGGACTGAGCATTCAGATACGAATCAAGCTATTAGTATTGGAGATTATGAAGCCATAGGTAAAATGGAGAAAGCATTGTCTGAACATGCAAATGAAGCGTTTGATGAGTTAAGCGAAGAGCAAAAATGGATTTGTGAAAGTATGTTTAAGACAATAACTGAAAAAGGAAATGATAATAGAGGAATAAGACATCCAACGAGTGTTTCTGATATTGCTTCAATCGCAAAGACTACTGTGGATGATGAAATGACAAAACCATTCAGAGCTACTGGGAGATTATTCATTACACCATCTCAAGAAGTGGCGATAAATGAAAATAGTATTATTGATCTTTCGCATGAAAGCTTAATGCGTATCTGGAACAAATTAAAAATTTGGGTCGAAGAAGAATGGAATGCTGTTCAAATGTATTTACGTTTATCAGAAGCGTCAGAAATGTACCAGTTAGGGAAAACAGGATTATGGCGACCACCCGATTTGCAATTAGCTCTTAACTGGAAAGAAAAACAAAAACCCACTTTGGCCTGGGCAAAAAGATATAACCCGGCCTTCGAGCGTGCGATGGTTTATTTAAAATCTAGCGATAAAGAGTTTAAGGCTGAGGAAGATAACAAAGTTAAATTGCAGAAAAGACAATTAAGAAGAACTAAAATGTTTGCAATTGTTTTAGGTACTGCTGCAATTGTCGGGATAGGCTTAACTATTTATTCTCAAATGATGAAAGCAAAAGCTCTTGAACAAGAACGTATAGCAACAGAACAAAAATTAGAAGCAGATAAACAAAGAGATAGAGCCGAAGAACAAACTTTAATTGCTCAAGAACAAGAAAAAGAAGCATTAAAAAGAAAAGAAGAAGCTGATGAGCAAAGGCAAATTGCCGTTGAAAAAGAGCAAGAGGCAACACAAAATGCTGAAATAGCAAAACAACAAAGAGAATTAGCTTTAAGAAGAGAAAAGGAAGCCACAAAACAAAGAACTTTAGCTGAAAAAAATGCCGAAGAAGCAAAAAGAAATGCCGAAGAAGCAGAAAGACAAAGACTTGAAGCGCTTCGAAGAAGAATGCTTTCAATCTCTCAGAGTATGGCCGTTAAATCTCAGCAAATTGTTGATAATAAACAGTTAAAAGGTCTAATTGCATATCAATCATACCTGTTTAATAATGAATACGATGGACCAACGCATAATCCTGATGTATATCTCGGATTATATTATGCTTTGAAAGATTTAAATGGCCAATCATATAATGCTCTCAAAGGACATTCAGGCCAGGTAAATGATATTGTATTTACACCTGGTACAAATAAAGTATTTACTACAGGTTTTGATGGTAAAGTATTGAGTTGGGATATAGATAATCTTCAAGCACCATGTGATACAATTTATAAAAATAATGTAATTCAAAGAGCGATAGAAATTACACCAGACAAAAAATGGTTATTTGTTGCTACTGATGAAATGAAAATTCTTGTATTTGATCTGCAGGATAAGAATAAGTTGGTAAAAGAATTAACAGGGCATTCCAAATATGTAACTGCTATGGTTGTATCGCCTGATAATAAGTATCTTATTTCAGCCAGTGCCGATAATTCAATACGAAAATGGGATTTGAATACTTTTACTAGTGAAGTTATTATTAATAGTGAATCAAAAATTAATACAATAACAATATCCTACGATTCAAAAGAACTTGTAGTTGGCACAAGAGATGGAAGAATTTCCATATTCAATATGGAAGATATATCAAATGTTCGTGTACTTAATCAAGCGGAAAATTTGCAAGTAACTTCATTAAAATACAATAATAAAGGAAGTTGGTTAGTAAGCGGAGATTCTAAGGGAAATATTATGATATGGGATACAAAAACATGGAAAACCATTGATATCCTTAAAGGACACAGAGCTAAAATATTTGATATGGCATTTAATCCAATTGATAATTTATTGGCATCTTCAAGTTTGGATGGAACAGTGCGAATATGGGATTGTACAAATCTTAACAATCAGCCTATAGAACTCACAGATCACGAATCCTGGGTGCTTTCAGTGGCATTTAGTCCGGATGGCAAATATTTAGTTACTACCAGTAAGGTAGAAGATCGAATATTAATATGGATGACAAAATCTGAAGATATGGCTGCTGAAGTTTTAAATAAACTGGAAAGAAATATGACCACTGAAGAGTGGAGTATATATGTAGCGCAAGATATTGAATATGAGAAAACAAGTCCTAAGTTCTAAACTAAAAGTAATATGAGAATAAAAATTTCTATAGTATTATTTTTCTTTATCGCAATAAGCTCTCAATTAACAGCACAGCAATCAGATTGCTCAATTAAGTTGCAACGAGCAGAAAGTTTTTATGAAGAAGGTATTTTAGATTCAATACCTTCTATGCTTCGTTCGTGTATTGATGATGGTTTTGATAATGAAGAATTATCCAGGGCATATAAATTACTTATCCTGGTTTACCTTTTTGAAGATTACCAGGAAATGGCAGAATTAACTATGTTAAAGTTTCTTGATAAATTTCCTGAATATGAAATAAAAGCTACAGACCCAATTGAATTTAACTATCTATATAGTTCATACGTAACCGTACCAGTATTTTCATTTGGGGCTATAGTTGGGATTAATTACTCAAATATAAGGATAATTCAGCCTTATAGCATGTTTGATCTTAATAATTATGACCCGGAGTATGCTTCTTCTGGTTTTTCTTTTGCTGGTGGTTTGCAATTAAAAAGATACATTACTGATAAGATAGAAATTAATCTTGATATAATTTATGCAACAAAAAAGTTTGAGATGATACAAAAAGAACTTGACTCTCAAATTGAATATGCTGAAGATTTTTCAATGATGACATTACCCTTAAGTGTTACATATGATTTTAAAAATAAATGGTTTACTCCATATGCAAGATTAGGAGTAAACCTTGATTATTTGTTTAATGCAACAGGTACAATTGAAAGAAAGATTGATGGAAATGAAGAAGTTGGAAATGTAAAAGCTTCAGACATTGATATTATTGATGACAGAAATATGATTAATATTTCAGCTATAGTGGGAGCAGGAATTAAATATCGCGTTAAGAAAGGTTATGTGATGCTTGATTTAAGATATTACTTAGGGTTAACCAATTCTGTAAATGGAGAAAATAGATGGAGTAATCCTGAAAAAATACCATATTATTTTGTGGATGATGATTTTGCTGTAAATAGCTTATTTATATCGTTTGGTTATGTATTCCCATTTTATAAAACTAAGAAGATTAGATGATGAAAAATATAATTAAATATATAGCAATAATTTTAATATCGGTAGTTACATACTCGTGTGATAAGTTTGATATTCAATCTGAACAAGCAGATGCTTTTGTTAAATTATATGGCGATTGGAGTAGTGATATTGGTGTCGATGTTAAATGTTATAAAGATGGTTACTTGGTTTTAGCAACTACAACATCAACCAGTAATATGACTACTGATATTACAATTTTTAGAACTGATGAATATGGAAATCAGAAAGGAAATATGAAAACAAAAGATGGTGGTGGAAATGATTTGGCAGGAAGTTTAGAAACTACTAGCGATGGTGGCTTTGTTGTTGTTGGAACCGTAGAAGATACTATAAATAATAACGAAAATATTTTCTTGGCAAAATATAATTCAGATCTTAATTTGGAATGGGAGAAGTTAATTGGTGGTACTTACGACGAAGAAGGAGTAGTAATTAAAAAAGCACCTGCAGGATATATAATAACAGGAAGTACGAACAGCCCTCATGGTAATAATCCGGCAGGGGTTAAAGATATTTATCTTGTCAAAGTTGATGATAATGGTAATATTGAGTGGGAAAGCCAGTTTGGTGGTGAAGGAACAGATTATGCAGCAGACATAATTGTATATAGTGAAGGATATGCAATTGTTGGAAGTACAGATTATTTTCAAGAAAATAATCTGGGTAAATTTAATATTTTTCTGGTTAAGGCAAGCTTTAATGGTGGCGAAGTGGATAAATTTTCCTATGGAAGCATTTACAATGATTATGGGAATGCACTGGTAGAAACAGAAGATGCTTTTATTGTTGTTGGATCTCTTGAAAATAATGATGGAAGTGATGCAGAAGTTTATTTAATAAAAATTGATAAGAATAATTTGCAAAATACTATATGGAATGAGTCTTTTGGTAGTAATTTATATGATCAGGGATTTGATATTTTAAATACGAATTCCGGCTTTGCAGTAGTAGGAAATACTGAAATATCAAAAGGAACAACAGCTGTCTATCTTTTGGAAATTAATGAAGATGGAACAGAGAAATACAATAATATTTTAGGTAATTATAACCAGTCTGTATATTCTTTTGAAACCACTTCGGATGGAGGTTACATAATGGTTGGAAGCTCCGGAGAAGTAGGAAATGAAATGATTTACCTTATGAAAGTAAATTCAGAAGGTGATATGTAAAATTATCTGACATAAAAAGATAATATAATGAAAAGAAAATAAGTTAATTATGAAAATATATGATAAAATACTCCTAATAGTGCTGCTTGGAGTTATCTCAATGTCAAATGCTATTTCACAAGATACATTATATATTGTTAAAGCGGTAGTTATTGATGACAATAAAAATGGAATAGTGGATGGTTTAGAAGTTCAGTTTAATACACCGATTGACTTTTCAGAATCCGATGACAATAATAATGACTGGATATTAAGTAATTATTATGATATGTCAGATTCGATTGTTGCAAGCAGTGTATCATCAACTGTTGAATATATTACACAAGAAACAGGTACAGATGATGAATATATGAGAATTATTTTCTTAAACGACCCTAATGATTTTTTGGCAAAAGATAATAGCTCTCCATATTATTTTCAATATATTCAAACAAACGCTCCAAATGATGCTGTGACAACAAATGAAACAAACCCAAATAAAGATACCTTATATACAATGGCAGCTGGATTGCTTGCAGATGATTATGCACCACCTGTTATTAATTCAATTGAATTGATTGAGATTGGTAGTAACAGTAAATTTCAAATAAACGATACAATAAAATTTAAAGTAAACTTATTTACGCCCGAATTAGGCATTACTATTGTACCAAATGAATATAATGGAAAAAATCTAAACTGGACAACGATTGATGATTCTTCCTTTGTTGGTACTTATGTAGTGAAAGCAGGAGATACAGATCAAGAAAATGATTTAGATTTTAGTAATGTTGGAGCTCGCGATGTGTATGGTAATATAAGCGAAGATTTAAAGACATTTGATGTTACAAAGGGTATTGATGCAAATAAACCTAAAATAGCATCAGTAATATTTACACCTGGAAATGGAACTATTGTGGGCAAAGATGAAACAGTTAGAATGGATATTAGCCTTATAAATCCAGAATCTGGATTAGATACCAGTACATTTAGAATTAATAATAAAAGCATCGAATTAATGCCTAATGGAAATGCCTATTATGGGATTTATACTGTTACGGAAACAGATGATCCTATTGATGATGCAACTCCTTTGCCATTTAATATTTCCCTTAGTGATGGTATTTATACTACAGATACATTAACTGAAGCAGATTTGATTTCAGATTATACACCGGGAGTTGATCCTAGTGTACCTTCAATTTTTTCTGTTACTTTTAATCCTGGAGATGGTAATACTGTAAGTGTAGGAGATACTGTGTTTATGACAATTTCTGCATCAGAAGAAAACTTAACTTATACAAATTTATATCTTAATACAAAAAATATAGCGAATACGTTAACAGATTCAAGCGGAGGAGTTTATGGAGCTTATTATGTTGTTAATGAAAATGATAGTGAATTGGATGATGGAACAAAAATGCCATTTTCTATAACCATTACCGATGGAGCAAATAATGTTTCTTATGACCAAAATGATTTTCCGGATAATGGTCCTGGAATTGATTCTAAAACACCAAAAATATTATCTGTTGAACTTAAAGATGATTCGAAACACATCGGAGAAGAAGATACTTTATATATAACAATTACACCAGATGCAAATTACACACAGTACACCTTAGTTTCAGGTAATGTTGGTGGATTTGCTATAAAGGACTTGGCTTTTGATTCAGGAACAATTCTTGCACTGTTTGATATTACTGCAAAAAACTATGAAATTGATTCTGCTGAAACAGTTTATGTTAGTAATCTAATCCTTCAGGATGCAGCTGGTAACCAGAGTAATATTATTAGTCAGAATGTAAATAACGATAAACACGCCATATTTAGTAAAAAACCAACAGCAAGTATTAGTGGATCAGGAGTTGTATGTGATGGCAATGAAGTATTTACACCTGTATTCTTAAATGGTCATCCGCCATTTTCTATTACTTATGAGGATAATTTACTCAATTCACACATTGTAAATAATATAAATGATTCATATTATTCTTTAAAAGTATTATATGCAACTGCTGGATCAAGCTATAGCTTTAACATTACAAATGTTTCTGATGCAACTGAAAACATTAATAGTGGTACTGGAACTTATAATTTGGATGTAATTGAAATACCCCCAGTATCAATAATTTCACCAATCGAAGGTGAAGATATAGATGTATCAGTTGATTCGGTTCAGTTACAAGGTAATCAACCTAATGGAGTTTTTACAGGTGATGGAGTTATTTCATATCGAAAAATATTTATCCCTGATATAGTAGGAGCAAATAATTCTGCCGAAATTTATTTTACTTATATGGATGAACATGGTTGTGGTGATTCAGACACTGTATCGGTTGATGTAATCGATGGTGGTGGTATTAATTTCGATCCTGACAAAACCATATTTTGCTCAACAATAGATACTTTTTATGTATATGGATATAATAATTTAACCGTTACAGGAAGTTTTATTATTGAAGGAAACCCAAATCTACTTGCTATTGAAGATTTAAATAATGATACTGCATTAATATTTCCTTCAAAATTAGATCCGGGAAGTTATAATATAATCTATTCTTATGCAGGTGGACAGGATATTATAAAAGGATTTACCGTTGAAAGTGTTGCAACTCCAAGCTTCACATCTATTGGTAGTTTATGTGCCGATTATGAAACACTTGAAGTTAAAGCAGGTGATTTAAACCCTTTGGGAGGTACAGGGTATTTTTCACTTTCAGATCCAGGAGTTAATTTACATATTACCAATAAAGGAAATAATATTTCTATAAATTCGGGAGATTTAATACCTGATGGGTTCAATCCTAGAGCTTATAGATTAGAATATTATTATGTTTCTCAAAATTTATGCATAAGTGAAACTATTCATGAAGATTTTGTGGTAAACCCATTGCCAGTTGTTGATCTAACAATGGAACCATTGTATGACAAAAATGGAGGTACTCGGTTAATTTATGGAAATCCACAAGTGCCTGCAGGAGAGTTCTCACCAAGTTTTATGATTGATCAAAATGATGGATCTGCTATTTTTGATCCTGAGATCGCTGGTATAGGAGATAAAAAGGCTTATTATACTTATACAGATATGAATGGTTGTGTAAATTCTGACTCTGCTGAATTTACTATTAGTGAAGCAAATGCAGAATTTTTTGGATTAGATGAATATAATGGTATCTATCAGTATTGTTATTACAATAGTACTCAAGATACAATTTGGGCAAAAGCTTATAATGGAGATAGTTCAGTGGGAACACTTTCTATTGATGGAGTAGCAATTCCTAATGTACTTGGTAAGGATAGTGTATTTATAATTCCTTCTAATTATAGTGCAGGAGATCATACTTTAGGATTCTCATATAAGAATGGTTCTGTTCAATTTTATATTGAAGAAACAATTAATATTGACTCTATTGGTTATTTGAATTTTACAGGGCTTGCACCTGAGTATTGTGAAGATAATGCTACAGAAATTAACTTAAACGAAGAGCTAGATAATCAAGGAGTTGGAGTAATACAATATTCTGGAAATGGTATTATAGACCCAGGTGGTATATTTAAAGCTAAAGAAGCTCAGTTAGGTGTTAATTCAATTACTTTAAAATTTACGCGCACAGCATCGGGTTGTTATAAAGAAAATAGTAAGGATGTTACAATTAATAAAACTCCATTTGTTGATTTTAATTTTAGTAATTTATGTGTAGCAGATAGATATGATCTGGTACAGTTAACTTCAGACACACTAGGTACTGATAATGTTGCCGATTGGTTTTACAGAGTGAATAATTCTGAAACATTAGCGGAAAGTACAGTAGATAGCTCATGGTTCTCGTTGCTTCCACAAAAAATTAATTATGTAAAATTAACTTTAACGACAGATAAAGGATGTTCCGAATCGAAAGACAGTAGTACTTTTATTGGTTCAGTTGTTGATTTAGATTTTACCTGGGATAATGAATGTTATGGAGAAACTGTTACTTTTGATGTACTGGCATATACAGATCCATTAGGAATAGATTCAATAATATGGAATTTTGGTGGTGAAGGTGATTTACTTGTAGCCCATGACTATAATCCACAATATCTTTTTGATACTACCGGAGGTTTCAATGTGACATATACAGAATATACTAAAACCTGTGGTCCAAATGCTGAAACAAAGAAAATATATATACGACCAACTGTTCCTATAATCGATGAATACTTTGAAGATTTTGAAGATAACCCTGATGTTACTGGTTGGGCAGTTGATGTTTTGGAAAGTACTGCGAACTATACATGGGAATGGGGAGAGCCAAACGGAACTAAAATTAGCCAGGCTGCAAGTGGAACAAGTGCTTTTGTAACAAACTTAACCGGCAATTATGCGAATAGTGAGAAATCATATGTATCAAGTCCTTGCTTTGATTTTTCATCTTTAGTGAAGCCAATGATGAGCTTTGATTTTATAACGGCACTTGAATTAACGCGTGATGGTGTGATTCTGGAATACTCTATAGAAAAAGATGTGTGGAATTCAGTAGGAGTATATGGCGAAGGTGTTAAGTGGTATAATTCATTTGGTTTAAACAGCAATATTTTAGGACAATCTTCAGGATGGAATGGGGATGGTATTACCCTTAATGCATCAAACCCATCAAGTTGGAATAATGCAAAATACTGGTTAGATGAAGTTGCAGGAGAATCTGGTGTGCGATTTAGATTTATGTTAGGTACTGATTCATACAATACAAACGAAGGTTTCGGTTTTGATAATATGTGGATAGGTGAAAGAAATAGATTAGTATTAATAGAACACTTTGCAAATCCAGAAAATGAAGATTTTAATACATGGCAAAATCGCGTTAATGATATTGTAAGTTCTAATTCTAAAGATGTAATTCCAATACAGTTTTATACAAGTTTCCCTGTCACTAATGAGATAAGCGATTTTTATACAGCAGGACCAAGTGCCAGATCACTATATTACGGAATAAATAAGAGCCCATATTCTGTTGTGGATGGTGGAGACAGGAAGTTTTCATATGCAAGCACAAATGAATTAGAAGCTACAGATGTTAAAAAGCGAATGCTTGAAGAATCAGTATTTGTAATAAATGTAGAACAAGGTATCGAATCTGGAAAATTAAATATTCAAACATCAATAAAAGCGTTAGAACAAATAGAGAGTACTAAACTTAGTGTACGTGCTGCTGTTGTTGAACGCTCTATAAAGTTTTATAAAGACCCTTCTGTACTATTGACTAATGTAATAAGAACAATACTCCCTGACCCTGCAGGAAATATTATCGAACAAAATTGGGAAACAAACGATTCTGTTATTTTGTATAATTCATGGGATATTCCTACAGAAGTGGTAGCTGATAGCTTAGTAACGGTGGTATTTGTTCAAAATGAAGATACGAAGGAAATTTATCAAACAGCTTATACAAATGAATTTACTACTGTTACAGGCATTGATGAATTCATTAAAGAACCTGTTGTAAATGATTATTTGGTATATCCAAACCCGGTTTCTGAAATGCTTACTATTAAGATTATGAATATTGAATATAGTGACATTAGCGTTAAAATATATAATAATTCAGGTGTACTTGTGAAAAATGATATTATCTATTCAGGACAAGATTATAAAAGTATCTTCATTAATGATTTATCGCAAGGTATATATTTTATAAAACTAGAAGGAAATAAATCATATACAATTAAGAAAATAATTAAAAATTAATATGAGTAGGATATAAAAGAGAAAACTATTTTATATCCTTAATTAATTTGATTGAACTGTTTTCCTTTCCTGTGTCTTGAAGGTCTTTCATGAATATCAGGTCGATTTCTTCTTCGTGGCGATGAGTTATCTTGGTTCTCGATTATTCGCATAAAGAAATGCTGTAAATACTCTTGCTGCTCATCATTACATAAATTTTTAAGCTCCATAAAATGTTGTATGGTATTTAGTTTTAATTCATAATGAAGCTCTCCAATCTCTTTTGCAACAAGATTAAGTGTGTTCATATTCGGATTTATATTAGCAACTTCTTCTAACAATAATATTCTGTTATTATGTAATTTAAGTGCTATATCTTGTGATTTATTAAAATATTTATCATTAATTATTTTAAATTCTTCAAATTGCTCTTCTGTTAGGTTAAGTTCATCTTTAAAGAAGTAATTCATTCCTCGATTTTGTGTTTCCTTTTGTAAGATTTCATCTTTAACAAATCTTTTTTTGACTTGATAATTATTATATAAGATCGTTATTAAGGCTGAGATATTAATTACAAAAAGTATTAAAATCGAAACAATTAATATTTTACGTTTAGTTATTGATTCCATGTTTATTTAGTTATTGTATCATTTATTAAATAATCATTTTCGATTATTTCTATTTTTAAATCATTTAAATGTTGTGATTCAGCGAAAATCTCAATATAGTTGTCATTTTTAGTATTATTATCACTTAACTGATTTGTTTTAGAAGAATTAGAACCTATTAAAATCCCTATATAAACAGCAAAAAAGATAGAAGCTAAATAAAAGACAGGTTGCAAAATCTTTTGTCTAAAAATTGACAAATTAGTACCAAAATCTTTATCATATTTATTTTCCATTTTTTGTTTTAACCGAGTGTAATAAAATACTTGTTCAGATATTTCTTTTGTGGGTTTTAAATACTCAAGACTAGAAATAAGATTCTGGTAATAGTAATTACATTTCTTACATTCAGATAAATGCTCCTTTACTAAATCATGATGATCAATTGATAAATTTTTATCAATATAATCAGGGATTAGTTTTATAACTTTTTTACAATTCATAGCCTTTTTTTTATTTGACACTTTTAAAAATAAATTATTACACCTAATTGCTTTTAAAATATTCAATAATTAATTTTTTAAGTTTCTTTTTTCCTCTATTAATTAATACTCCAACTTCTGAAACAGGTATTTCCATTATTTCAGATATATCTTTATAGGACAAATCTTCAAAATGATTTAAACTGATAGCAATATTTTGTTTTTCTGGTAATTTGTGTAAAGCTATATATAAAGCTTTTTTATTTTCATCATGTTCAATATTGTCAATTGCATTTAATGAATCATCAGCAGGATCTGTTTGTTTTTTATCATCTTTAAACAGTAAATCGAGGCTTGAAAACCATTTTTGTCGTTTTCTTGACCTAATAAAATTTAATGATTTATTTACTGAGATTCTGTAAAGCCAGGTTGAAATTTTTGAATCACCCCTAAAATCATTTATAGACTCATAAATTTTTATAAATACTTCCTGTGAAACATCCAGTGCATCATCATAATTGTTCAGAATGTTATTACATATATTTATAACCATCTGATTGTACTTTTCAACAAAAATCTGAAAAGCTTTTTCGTCACCTTTGGAAATTTTGCTTAATAATAATTTATCGTCCATGTACGATTTTTAACAAAGTTTTATGTTTTGACACATATAATTACTATTTATTACAAATAAAGTTAAAATCTTTTTACATACTACTGAACATTCAATATATATAATTGTTTTATCAGTTAAATTAAAAATTATTATTATGACTTTAGATAGTATTTTTACTCGATTATGGGATGATTATACATCTCAAAATCCAGCAGCGCAGAAAGTGTTTGATTTATTTAGCAATGAAGGTGAAACGGTTTTAAATGATCATATTGCATTTAGAACTTATGATGATCCAAGAATAAATATAGATGCTTTAGCTCGTATTTTTATAAAAAATGGTTATGAGCAAATCGCTGAATATGAATTTGAACAAAAGCATTTATTTGCTAAGCATTTTGAGCATAAAACAGCTAAAAATGCACCAAAAGTTTTTATAAGTCAGTTAAAAACAAAGGATTTTAGTGATTTTTTACAAAAAACGGTTAAAAATGTTGTTGATAATATTCCTGAATGGGAATTAGAATCAGATGAATTAATATATGCAGGAAATATATGGGGTACTCCTGATTATTCAATTTATTTAAAGTTAAAAGAAGAATCTGAGTATGCAGCCTGGGTTTATGTATATGGGTTTAGAGCAAATCATTTTACAGTCAATATAAATGCCCTGAATAAATACGATAAAATTGAAAAAGTAAATCAGTTTTTAAAAGATAATGGGTTTTTAATGAATTCTTCCGGGGGTGAAATTAAGGGTACTCCTGAAGAATTATTGCAACAATCAAGCATTATGGCAAATCATATTAATGTTGAATTTAAAGAAGGAGTTTATAGTATTCCTGGGTGTTATTATGAGTTTGCGCAACGTTATCCTGACGAAACAGGTAAGCTTTACTCTGGTTTTATTGCCAAATCTGCTGATAAGATATTTGAAAGTACAAATTTCTATAAAAAATAATCCGGTATTTACCGGATTATTTAATTTTAATTTGTTTTCTAATATTTAATGAATTTTGTTCTCAAAATTTCGTTATTTACAATAATACTAAAGATATACAAACCTTGATCTAATTCTGAAATATCAATAAAATCAAAGAATTTGAGATTATCTTTTTGTCTGGCAGTTTGTAAAACCATATTTCCAGATATATCTGTAATATTTATTAAAATGTTTCCAATATATTCTGATGTGAGATTAAATTTTAGATCTTTTTTTACTGGGTTTGGTAATACGGAAAAGCTTGAGCTGTATGTAGGAAAATCAATGCCCGAAATCACAATATAAAAGGGTTCAGATCTGTATAAACAATCTTCAAAACTCAACACTTCAACAGTGTAATAACCGGATTCATTAACCTGGTATATTTTAGATATTGCATCTGTAATTGGTTCATCATTTAGGTACCATTGATAAGTTTTTCCTGCCGACGATTCAAGAATATTGTTTTCAACTAAATCAATTGTCGGTACGGGTACGCAAATATGAAATGGCTTTGATTGTGAAATACAATTATCCAAATGAGTTACTTCAACAGTATAATCTCCACTAAGTTGCGCATAATGTACTTGTTGTTCGGCACCACTTATAAGGTTATCATCAACAAACCATTGAAATGCAATGCCATTAGATGCTGTTAATTTGTTTTCTTCTGCTTCAATTTCAGGGATTGGATAACAAACAGTTATTTCTGCCGAAGTTGCATAACATCCATTAGGGTTTAATACAGTAACTGAGTAATCACCGCTTTCACTTACTAAATAAATTTGCTCTGTTGCATCATTTATTGCTGATCCATCTTTATTCCATTGAATTGATGAATAGTTTTTAGTGGAAAGAAAATAATCACTTTGTGTTACAGTTGGGATTGGATTAGGCAAAACACTTAAATTCTGAATGTTTGATGTGTCTGTACAATTAATTTCAGATAGAACTACAACAGAATAATCACCGGCTGTTTTTGCATAATAAATGTATGTATTTTCATCGGGTAATAAAATATTATTATAATACCATTTATATGTCCAGTTTTCATTATAGGTAGATGTAAGTTCAACAGAATCCCTTTGACAAATTGTTGCATTCGAAGAATTTAAGATAACAACAGGAGATGGTTCCGTACTTAATTTTAATGAATTGGATGTGCTTGAACAATTAGTTACATTATCTTTAATCAGCACAAGATAAATTCCAGTTTCGTATGCGTTTAAGTTAAAATTGTTTTCACCAATTATTTCAACATTATCTTTATACCATGTATACTCGAAATTACTATTCTTATTTGCATTGATTGTTAAGAATGTTCCTTCGCAAAATAATGAGTCGCCACCTGATTCGATTATAGCATCAGGAGCAGGAATAACAATAATATTTTTCTTATTAGATAATTTTTCACATCCATACTGGCTTGTTGTTTTTAAATAATATTCGCCTGAAGTTACCGGGTAATATATATTGCTTATTTCACCAGCTATTTCTTTACCATTTAAATACCATTGATAATCATAAGTTGGGACTGAAACAGTGCTTAGAAAAACATTATCGTTACTACAAAAGGTTGTTGATCCTGATAAATTGATTACAGATTCAGGTATTGGATATACTAAAGTACTTTTAGTATTCGATTTTATAGTGCAGTTATTTTCATTACTTACATTAACATAATAATCACCCGTAGTGTTTGCTAAGTAATAGTAGTTACTTGCACCTGTTATTACTGTGTCGTTTCTGTACCATTCATAAGTCAATCCAAGGCCGGTATTAGCAAATAAGCCTATTTGTTCACCTTCACATACAATAGAATCTCCGCCAAATTCCAACTTAGATTCTGGAGATGGAATGGTAACAACGGTATCTGGTTCTGAGATTGAAATACATCCAATACTATCTGTAACTTGCAATGCATAATATCCCGATTCAAAGGCGGTGTAATGATCTAAAGTATCATTCGTGAGTGCTATTTCATCTTTTATCCATAAAAATTGCAATGGTTCTGTTGTTACTGTGTTAATTATTACACTATCACCAAAACAAAACTTTAGAGTATCATTGGGCAATAAGTCCACCGTTGGATAATCTTTTTCAAAAATTGATATGGAAGAAGATGTGTTCGAGCAATTATATTTATTTATTTCAGTTACATGATAAATTCCTGTAGAATCTGCAATTGAATAAATTAGAGTATCATTGGGAATCGGATTGTTATTTATAAACCATTGATATTCACTATTTGCTGTAAAATCAATGTTTAACTGCGCATATTCTCCCTTACAAAATATTGTATCGTCGGAAGTAGTAATTACCGGGTTAGGAACAGGATTAACTATCACATCAACTGGTAATGTTTTTTTAGTATAAGGTATTGATGAATCAGTAATGATCACACGATATGACCCTGTTTCAACAGCAGAATAGGAGCTGGCGTTTGCACCAGAAATATTTACACTGTCTTTTTGCCATTGATATGAATAAGAAGCATCAACAGGTGCATGTAAAATAACATTATTTCCTTCACAAAATTCAGTGCCTGAACTTGCTGTTATCTCAATCTTGAAATCCGGATGGACATCAATAAGCGCAACAAAAGCATCTTGAGCTCCAACATTCTCAACAACTTTGTCATCAATAACAATTTTCCTGTAAAAGCTTCCGCCAACATATATTATTTCTTCTGAAATAGCATTAATATCATAAATATAATCATCAAGGGTATCACCTAAGACTTGTGACCAAATTAAATTACCAGAATCATCAAATTTTGAAATAAAACCATCATACGCTGAAATTCCAGAAGTATTATTTGCATCAATTGTTAAAACCGGAGTTTGATTTTCCTGACCTTTTTGGCCAAAAAATCCACCTAAATAAACATTCCCAGCATCATCAATATCTACACATGCGCTTTTAGCAACAAAATTATTTTGTTCGCGAATTATTTTACTCCAAAGGTAATTGCCACTTAGATCGTATTTAACTAATATACTATTAGTTGCCCCTAAAGCAGGAGTATAATTAGTTCCATTTATATTAATTGTGTTTTCAAAACTACCAGAAGTATAAATCGAGCTATTATCAATTGTAACAGAATTAAATGATGGAATATCTTCTTGAATTAACCAATTAATTGAAAGGTCCAGGTTAAGCTGGGCAATAAAAGCATTGCTATTATTGTTAATTATTGAGTGAATAGTATCATTAACAATTACAATAGAATCTCGAATTATTCCCGAGATAATGATTTTATCATTTGAAGATTTAATAGAATTAATAACACATAAAGAGTTATTATTTATTGGAAATGAGATCAACGAAGAATAAAATGATTTATCGTCGTTAAGGCTTATGGCAAAACCACTGAGACTATCATAATAAGTAGTATCTCTATAAGTTCCTACAATAATATTATGGTTTAAATTATCAGTTGTTAAATCACTAATTTCAATAGAATCACTTTTTATAATTGAGCTAAAATCATCTAGTATCCAATCAACATCTCCCAATTCATTATATTTTGAAATAAAAATATTTGGATGGTTTAAAGATGAAAAACTTGTTCCTGAAATAGTTATTTCACCCAAATAATTTCCTCCTAAATAACTATTATTATTATTGTCGGTGCTAAATCCAGCTGATTTAATATAATATCTATCTGCTTCAGCAACATTAGTTTGCTTAATCCATTCATAAAAACCCAGATTATCTAATTTAGCTACAAATAAATCTGATGAATTTAATGGAGACCCCGAATCACAAGTGTTATTTTCTAATTTGTAAGTTGTATCGTTCGCTTCAAAAAAAGCATTACATAAAAAATCACCAGACCAAAAAATTAAACTTCCATTTGACGATATATTGGTCGTTTTTGTACTTGCAAACCCTCCTCCGGAATTTATCCATTGGGCATGTAAATCAAAAGATATAAGAACTAGAATAAAGATTATAAGTTTATTTAGTTTTAACTGTGAAGCATTTAACATTATAATATTTGATAGAATTAAATTATTATATACAAATAAAATATAAACGAATGAAAAAAAAAATGTAAATACTATTTGTTTACAATATTGTTAATAAAATGTATATGAATTGTTTAATATTATCATAATAAATCACAATATTTGTTATCCTTTTAATTTTTAATCTTATAACTATAAACTACAAAATAAATGTATTTTAAAAGTTGCCTGTTTTTTATTTTCATCTCAATAACTTTTATGGGTTATGGTCAAATTAAGGATACTACTTTAATAGATAATAATAAAAGTACATTATACAATGGAGAAGAAAGAGTCTGGTTAGAAAATAATGAGCTTAGTATAATTCCTCCCGACCAATTTGAGAGATCCTATAAATTTCATGGTTTTTTGCATCGAAATACTGCTACTACAATAAGTATAGTAAAAATCCCCGATTATGCTAAAAGTTTATATGAATCAGGACTAACACAGGAGCATTTCGATAAGTATGGATTAAGCCTTATATCAAGTGAAAAAATAGAACTGGATAGTTTAAAGGGGACTTTATATAAATTTGATTTTGTTGCAAGTAATACTGAAATGAGAAGATTAACATTGCTTACCGGAGATTACAATGATTCTTATCTAATAATGGGTAATTTTCCGGCAATTGTAATAGAAGATATAGAAGAAGTCATAAAAAAATGTCTATTATCAACAATTATTTATTATTAAATGCATTTAAATTTTAAATCTATTAAGCGTTCATTATTAATTGTTGTATTAGGTTTAACTGCGATAAAGATTTCTTATTCCCAAATCCAAACAATATCATATCACCATGTATTTAGCACAACAAACCAATCAATGTGGTATTCCGGTGATAATTTTAATTTAAATCGAACATATAATTTATTTGACCCTATAAATTGGAATACTGGATTTTCTACTGGAGATGCAGCGATTGTTACAATATTAGGAGAGAAATTTGGAGTTGCGTTAGATGCTGATTTATCTGGTGGAATAGGTATGAGATTTGAGTCACGAGGATTCGAAAGCGGAAATATTGATGTAAGCTATCCTGTAGATATTGCTTTGCACATGCCGGATATTGATGCATTTAATCCTGGAGAAGAAATTAGAATTACATCCGGATATGTAGTTGCTCCTGGGTATCAGTTATTAACTACATTCCCACAAGCAGGAGTTATGGAGTTTCTTTTAGACTTGTACATGAGTGCTAAACTGGATGCAAAAGCATGTTTTTTTAGTTGTGCCAGTAGTAATATTGTTGATGGTACTTATGGATATGTTGATCAAAGTGTTTTTAGGTTAACCCAAAGTAAATTTGAAATGCCAATCGTTGGATATGAAGAAAATCTTTTACCTCTGCATTTGGCCACTAAAAAGTATGGTCTTTCAGGTGATTTCGATTTACCTAATGTTTCAACTACATTCTCTTTAGATAATAAAAGATTAGTAGCAAATGGAGAGTCAACTTATCTAACCATAAACTTTGATGCAATTACTTTTATGGGTGATCTGGGGATTCCTTATGCATCAGCTTTTTTTAAAGCTTTAAAACAAGATATGGAGTATTTTAGTTATGCTTTATTTTCGACAGACTTTAATTTTCATATTGCAAATACTCAGGAATTTATTTTCGACCCGGATATTTATGTAAGATTAAACTTCCCAATAGAATTATCATATAAAGTAATGACAACAGCCGGAATTGTTTTGGAGTCGAACACATCGGATCATGTAGTATATAAGATAGGTAATGATTTGATTCTAAAATTCCCTTGTGATTATGATTTTATGGATTTGACCCCAACATTTTCATTAACAAATGAGTTTACTAATCATACTTATGACCATTATGGCTTTGATTTACTTTTAGCTGCATTGCAATTTGAAATTGATATCCCAAGTGTCACTATTATACCAGAAATTTGTATAGATATTCCTTTTGTGGGAGAAGAATGTACTCCTTCAGTTGAATTTGATGGTTATCATAAAACAATGGGACCAGCATGGAGTAAAACAGTTCCAATTTTTGGAGTAAACGCCGACTGGTACGAAAATTCATGGGAATTACAAGGCTTTACAGACAAACCATCGGGATCATTTAGGATTCAACCCAGGAAACCGCAAATGGATGTAACAGCAGTTGATGCAGTTTGTTATGGAAGTAATACCGGAGAAGTTACACTTATCGAGTCTGGCCTGTCAGGACCATTAACTTATAAGTGGTCTAATGGAGCTACTTCTAGTCAACTAAATAACGTAACTAGTGGAGAATATTATGTTGCAGTTACGGATAAAAATGGATGCGTTTTATATGGGGGAGCAACAGTTCATGAACCCGAAGAGCTTGAATCATCTATTAATTCGACAAATATTTTATGTTATAATCAAAATATAGGTATAGCAGAAGTTAAAGTTGATGGTGGTGTTGAACCATATAATTACGTATGGTCCAATGGATCAACTACTAAAAGAATTGAAAATCTGCCTGCAGGAAAATATTATGTAACTGTATTTGATGATCATAATTGTACAATTGAAGATTCAGTTACGATTACTGAACCTACAGAACTTATTTGTTATATTTCAGACTTTAGAAACCCTACATGTTTTAGTTCATCTGATGGAAGCATTAAAATGAATATTAGCGGAGGTACCCCACCATATTCTATTTTATGGTCAAATTATAGAACACAACAAAATATTGACAGTCTGGATGCTGGTAATTATAGTGTTACTGTTACTGATTATAATGGTTGTTCTTCATCAACAAGTGTGTCATTAACCAAACCTGAACTTTTAACGGCTAATTTATCTGTGCTTAATAATGTTAGCTGTTATAATGGTAACGATGGAAGAATTTCTGTAGATATACAAGGTGGAACACAACCATATTTTTTAAACTGGTATTCGCCATTAGTTAACTTAAGCACACAAAATACATTACTAGAAAATATTGAAGCAGGACATTATTTAATTCGTGTAACCGATGAAATGGGTTGTGAAGCTTCTGACAGTATTAAAGTAACTTCTCCTTCAGAAAGATTTAGCAGTGAACTTGAAGCAACTCACTTAACTTGCTTTAATGGTATGAATGGAAGCATAGATTTAACCGTTTTTAATGGAACACCGCCTTATACTTACCAATGGTCTAATGGTGAAGTTACAAAAGATATTGATGGACTCCCGGCAGGGAATTATGAAGTAATCATTACAGATAATTTAAATTGTGAGACAGAAAACAATACTGTATTGCTAGAACCTGACAGAGTAATTGTGCTTGCAAATGTAATTGATGTTAGCTGCAAAGATGAGCATGATGGAGAAATTGGTGTTACAGCTATGGGCGGTAATGCTCCATATATTTATTATTGGGATAATGGAGAAACTACAAGTTATATTAAAGATCTTGAGCCAGGGACATATGGTTTACATGTTGAAGACTATTACAATTGCGTTGCTGATACAAGTTTCGAAGTTGGAATAAATGGAGTAAACTGTATTGCTATCCCAAATACATTTACACCAAATGGAGATGGAAAAAATGATATTTGGAAATTAAGCGATATTAATTTATATCCAAATTGTTATGTACAGGTTTTTACCAAATGGGGTAAAATCGTGTTTACATCTAATGGGTATAATGAACCATGGGATGGGAAATATAAAGGATCAGACTTGCCAGTAGGGACATATTACTATATAATTGATTTAGGTATTGGTGAAAATGAGTTAACAGGTTCAGTAACAATTGTCAGATAAGATGAAAAACTTTAAAGTATATAACATAGTGAGTAGTATTTTAATGAAAGTATCTTTATTGGTATTATTTTTTATTTCATTAGACTGTAGTGATATAAGAGCTCAGGATGATAAAAATTCGCAAAAGGCTCCATGTGTTTTTACAGCAGATATTCAGGGTGTTGATGTAGATTGTTATGGGAATAATACAGGATCTGTAGATTTAACTGTTATAGGAACATCAGGGCCATATACTTTTTTATGGTCAAATGGAGAAACTACCGAAGATATAAGTAATTTAACTGCTGAAACCTATTTTGTTCAAATTACAGATAACTCAGGTTGTAAGATTATTGAATTTATTACAATTGATGAACCATCTAAGTTAGAGATAGATCATATAGAAGTTGAAGATGTATTATGTAATGGGGAAAATTCCGGTAGCATCGAACTATTTGTAACAGGTGGTTATGGTAGTTATCAATATATTTGGAATGATGGAAATAATAGTAAATTAAGAGAGAATTTATATGCATCAAATTATATTGTTACTATTTATGACGAAAACTATTGCAATGTTACAGATACAATAAGTGTTGTTGAGCCTGATGAATTGTCAATGAGTCAGGTTGTTAGCAATGTAACGGGTTATGCATTATCTGATGGATTTATTGATGTAACAGTTTCTGGCGGTGTAATGCCATACCAGTATTCTTGGGAATTAAATAGTAGCTTTTATAGTGCTCAGGAAGACATATATAATATTATTGCAGGAGATTATGACTTAGCAATTACAGATTTTAACAATTGCAGTTTAATTAAAACCATAACAGTTACGCAACCACCGCCCTTAACGGTATCATTTATTGTGAAAGATGTAGATTGTAAAAACGGATCGGATGGAGAAATTGATGCAACTGTTACTGGTGGGGTGCCTCCATATTCATATTTATGGGCAGATGAACAAGTAGTTTTAACTCAAACTGCTAATAGAATTACCGGACTAACAAAAGGGAAATATTCGGTAACAATAACTGATGCAAACCTAATAGAATTAATAGATAGTGTAGAATTAATTGAGCCATCGCCGATTTTAGTGAACCTGGATGTAACAGACGCAACATGTTATGACGGAAGTGATGGTTATGTTGCATTAAGCGCATCTGGCGGAACTCCATTATACACATTCGTATGGTCAAATGGAGCAAATACACAAAATCTGGAGAATGTGCAAGCTGGCGAATATTCAGTTTTAGTTGTTGATAATAATGGTTGCTCTTTTCAGGGAGAAATAGTAGTTGGTCAGCCAGATAAAATAGATATAGCATCAAATGTAAAATCTTTAACATGCAGAGATAGTCATGATGGAGAAATAACAATAGAAGTATCAGGTGGAATTCCTCCGTACAACTTTAGTTGGTCTAATGGTTCAACATCCAAAGATATAGATGAGTTGTTTGGTGGCATATATGTAATTACGGTTCATGACGATCATGACTGTATCATGGAAGAAAATTACGAAATATTAATACCTGATTTAGGTTGTATCTGGATTCCTTCTGCTTTTACACCCAATGGAGATGGCATAAATGATGTATGGGATATTAATAATTCTTTTTTATATCCTGATATTGAAGTAACAGTATTTAATATTTGGGGTAAAATTGTTTTTGAAGATTCAGGGTATATTACTCCCTGGGATGGCATGTATGATGGACAAATGGTGCCAAGTGGTACTTATTATTACATAGTGAATACAAATAACGGAGATAAGATATATACCGGAGTTGTTACAATTGTGAAATAAATGCGTATGATGAAAAATATATATATAAATTTCGTTTGTTTAATAGGTGTTTTGATGATTTCTATTTCATTAAAAGTGAACGGTCAGCAGTTATATAAAACAAATCAGTTTAATGTAAACATGTTAACATATAATCCTGCATATGCCGGTTCAAACGAGGATGTTGATATCAATTTAAGTGTTAGGCAACAATGGGTTGGAATAGAAGATGCGCCTAGAACTCAATTTGTTTCTGCAAGTGGATTTTTATATCATGATTTAGGAGTAGGAGTTAATATCTACAATGATATTACAGGGCCAACAAGAAGAACCGGACTTGGAGCCACTTTAGCTAAACATTTTCAATTAACATCTGATGGAAAAACATGGTTCTCTTTTGGATTAACTGGTGAATTATTCGAGTATTATATTAATCCTGATAAATTAGAAACAAGTAGCCCAAATGACCCTGCAATTAGCGAAGATATTACACATGAATTAACACCAGATGCTAACTTTGGATTTTATTTATACTCCAGAAAATATTATGCCGGTTTCTCAGTGCTTCATTTATTTGAATCGGAAATGGATATCTTTAACGATGCACATACAGGGAATAACAATATAGTTCGCACCTTCTTACTTATGGGTGGTTATAATTATTCGTTTAACGAATATTTTTCTGCTGAACCTTCCTTCTTGTTTAAAAAGAATATTGGGGCTCCATACGAGCTTAATGCACAGGTTAGGGGATTTTACGATGATAAATATTGGCTTGGTGTGGGTTATTGTACTAGTAATGATATTAATTTCATGATTGGTGTAAAATCATATGTATACGAAATAGGATATTCTTATGAATTACCATTTGGAGTTACCAAAGGATATACAACTGGTAGTCATGAATTATATTTGAGAATGTTTATTAATAATCCTATAAAAAGAAAAGGTTTTGTAGATAAAATGGAACAAATGAAAAGAGATAAAGAACGAATGAATAAGAAAATGTTTCATTAATTAACAATATTTACAAACAATAATAACATAATTACTCAAGGTGTTGATAAGTTCTGCAAACTTCACTTAGCTCATACTATTGCTTGAAATATCAAAAGATTATATTTGTATATCCTTTGTAAGGATTTTTTATAAACGATTGATATTAATAATAATGATAAGAAAAATAGTCTTCCAAAAAGTTATATTAATAGTTTTATTAGTTGGTTATTCTAATTTGTTTGCTCAAGAACTTAATTATCAAAATCAATCAAAAGAGCAGTGGGCAGATTCCATAATGAAGAAACTTTCACTTGACGAGAAGATCGGTCAGTTATTTATGATTGCTGCCTATTCAAATAAGGATCAAAGTCATGTTGATGAGATAAATTACATAATTAAGAAATATAAAATCGGTGGATTAATTTTCTTTCAAGGCGGACCTGTAAGACAAGCTAAACTAACTAATTTATATCAATCAAAATCAGAAATTCCTTTATTAATTGCTATTGATGGTGAGTGGGGGCTGGGAATGCGTTTAGATTCAACCATTAGTTACCCACGACAAATGACATTAGGAGCAATTCAGAATGATTCATTAATTTACCAAATGGGTGCAGATATTGCTGATCAAATGAAGCGTATGGGGATCCACATCAATTTCGCTCCAGTAGTTGATATAAATAATAACCCTAATAATCCTGTAATTAATTCAAGGTCTTTTGGTGAGAATCGTGAAAATGTAACCCGAAAATCCGCAATGTATTTACATGGGATGCAGGATAAAGGATTGTTAACAACTGTAAAACATTTTCCAGGACATGGAGATACTGATACAGACTCACATTATACGCTACCAACCGTTAGACACAATAAGGCGCGGCTTGATTCTATTGAGCTGTTTCCGTTCAGAGAGCTATTTAAAGAGGGAGCTACAGGTGTAATGGTTGCGCATTTGCAAGTTTCTGAATTAGGAACAAGTGAAAATACCCCAACAACATTAACTAAAAGTGTTGTTACAGACTTATTAAAAGAAGAACTTAATTTCAATGGTCTAATTTTTACTGATGCTCTTAACATGCAAGGAGCTACAAAGTATTTTCAACCAGGTGAGATTGAAGCTATGGCAATTGAAGCTGGTAATGATGTTCTTTTGTTTCCTGTTAGTGTGTCAAAGGCAATCTCAAAAATTAAGAAAAGTATACGAAAAGGAGAACTATCAAAAGATAGAATAAATGAAAGTTGCAAGAAGATTTTAATGGCTAAATATGAAGCAGGATTGCATAATATGGATACTTCAGAACCAATAGTAGAAATTGAAAATTTGGATTGTGATTTAAATAAGTTAGAATATAATATAACTAAACAAGATCTTATAAATGCCAGTTTAACTCTAATCAGAAATGAAAAGAATTTAGTTCCAATCAAAAAGTTAAAAAGAAAGAAATTTGCATCAATTGCATTTAATACAAACGAAGTAACTGAGTTTCAGAAAACATTATCAAAGTATGCTTTGGTAGATCACTATATCTATTCGGAAGAGCAAAAAGATTCAATTTTTAAACATTTGAAAGAATATGATGTTGTTTTTGCAAGTTTACATAATGCTTCATTTTACCCTGCAAACAATTATAAAGTAGATATTAGTCTTTTAGAAGCTATTAGCAGAGTTTCAAATGGTACAAAAGTTATATTAACACATTTTGCTAATCCCTATAGTTTAAGAAAGTTTACGGCAATAGATAATATTAATACAGTATTAGTAGCTTACTCAGACGATAATGATGTGCAATTTGCAGCAGCGCAAGCACTATTTGGAGCATTTATTATTAATGGAAAACTACCGGTTGGCATTAATAAACAATTTCCAGAAGGATATGGCTTAGAAACAAAAAAAAAAATAAGGCTCAAATATGGAATCCCTGAACAGGTAGGTGTTTCATCTGAAAAGTTAAAAAAGATTGATACTATTGTTCAGAATGCAATTGATGAACAGGCAATGCCTGGATGCCAAATACTTATTGCTCGAAAAGGTAATATTATATACAACAAATCATTCGGTTATCACACTTATTTAAAAGAAAAAAAGGTAAAAGACACTGATATATACGATATTGCATCAATTACTAAAATCGTAGCTACTGTGCCACAATTGATGAAATTATATGAAGATAGTTTGTTTTTTCTTGATTGGACCTTATCTGATTACTTACCTGAACTGGATACAAGCAATAAAGGAAATTTAAATGTCAGGGATATTTTAACACATAGGGCCAGGTTAAATGGATGGATACCTTTTTATTATTCAACCCTGAAAACTTTATATAAAGACCAAAATTTAATTGATAACAGCTTTTCTGAAGATTATCCTTATAAGTTAGGAAATCATGCCTATATGGCTAAAAACTTTGTTATTAAGGACAGTATCTATAGTTATTATCCAAAAACAGGTTTTAATACTCAAATAGCAAAGGATTTTTATGTGATTGACTCTTATAGAGATTCAATATATAACAAAATAAGAGATTCAGAATTACTAGAAACAAACGCTTATAGATACAGTGATTTAGGGTATTATTATTTTTATAAAATTATTGAAAATGCTACCAGAGCAAAGTTTCAGGATTATATAGATTCAACTTTCTTTTGTGAGTTAGGTGCTTGCAGAACAAGCTTTTTACCTTTAAATAAATTCGATTTGTATGAAATAATACCCACAGAAAACGATCAGATTTTTAGAAAACAGTTATTGCACGGATATGTACACGATCCTGGTGCTGCAATGTTAGGAGGCGTATGTGGACATGCAGGAGTATTTTCAACAGCAAACGATCTTGCAAAAATAATGCAGATGTATTTAAATGGTGGAGAATATGGTGGAATAAGATATTTTGACTCAGCAACAGTTGAATTGTTTACTTCCAGTCCTTTTTTAGAATTAGACAATCGCAGGGCTTTAGGATTTGATAAACCACAAATGGATTATACAAAAGAAGGACCTACTTGTAAGTGTGTATCGGCCAGAAGTTATGGCCATACAGGATTTACAGGAACAATTGCCTGGGCCGACCCTGATCAGGAAATTGTCTATATATTCTTATCTAACAGAATACATCCAGATCAGGATAATAATAAACTAATAATAATGAATGTTAGAACTGATATCCAACAGGTAATTTACGATGCAATTGTTGATAAAGAGAATACAGATTATGAGCTCTGATACAGCGAATTGGATTCCTGTTTCAATTTTAATACTATTTCTGTTTTATACTATATTTAAATTTAACATTCCTTTAGCTATCAAGATTTTTGTTTTAAGTAGTGATAAAAAAAAGATGTTAAATAATTTCTTTAGTAAACATTTTTATTATTTTAATCAGCTTTCGGCAAAAGAAAAGGACGTATTTATAAAAAGGTCATACAAACTAATTAATTCAGTCAAAATTATTGGAAGACAAGGTTTTGAGTTAACATCCAATATGAAATTTTTTGTCATTGCTGCCTATGTTCAAATTACATTTGGATTTAAGTACTACAATATGCCAAAATTCAGAACCATAATAGTTTATCCTAATGAATATCAAAACAAAATTACTGGAAACATGCATTATGGCGAAGTTAATCCTAAAGGCCTTATTGTACTTTCCTGGAAACGTTTATTAAAAGGTTATGAAATTAAAGATGATGCCATAAATTTAGGTTTACACGAGATGGCCCATGCTTTAATGCATACAATAATGAATAGTAACGATCATGAAAGTGGACTTGATAATTATTTAAAAGAAATTGTAAAATTATCATATGTTGAAATTAAAAAGATAAGAAATAATGAGAATAGTTATTTTAGAAGTTATGCCGGAACAAATATATATGAGTTTTTTGCTATAGCTGTTGAAAGTTTTTTTGAAACACCTGATGAATTAAAATCGAATTTACCAAAACTGTATTTTTATTTGGTAAAATTAGTAAAACAAGATCCTTCGCTAAATATTTATAGAATACCAAATACTTTTATTTGATATATTGAGCCACTTTAGATATCAGATTATTTTTATTTATAGGTTTGGTTATAAAATCATCACAACCTGAAAGTAAGGCTTTTTCTTCATCGTAACTCATAGAATGAGCCGTTTGGGCAATTATAGGAATATTTCCATTTATATTTTTTATTTCTCTTATAGCTGAATATCCATCCATTCCAGGTAATTGTAAATCCATTAATATAATTGAAATCGAATTATTTTCTTTAATTACATTAATACAGTGTTCTCCAGTATCAGCATGAGATATTTTAGCCTTTGTTGAAATAAAATATTCTTTCAGTAATTCAAAAGAAGCTAAATCATCTTCTACTATAAGTACATGTTTATCACTAAAATCAAAGTTAGGTTTATCTTCAGGTTTGTTTTCATCTTGAATGTATTTAATAGAAACTGGAATAGTAATAATTATTTCAGTTCCTTTATTAATTTCGGAATCTATTGTTAATTTACCATTCATAGCTTTAGTTAACTCATTTGCAATGGTAAATCCTAAGCCACAACCACCATATTTTCTTGTTAATGTTCCATCAATTTGTCTAAATTTTTCATAAATGATGGGCATATCTTCTGGCTTTATACCAATACCATTGTCTTTTATATGAAATGTTATGGAATTTAAATCAGTTATCTTAACTGAAAAATTAATCTCTCCATTTTCAGTAAATTTTAAAGCATTACTTATTATTCTTTTCAGAATTTGCAATAAAGTTTTTTGATCTGAATATAGTTCTATACTATTTGCATTATCAGGAAAATCAAAAATAACAGTGTTTTTATTTGACTCTGCTAAAGCATTAAATTTAGCATATGTTTCAATTTGTTTTGTGATATAGCTTAATTTAAATTCCCTGTTTATGATTTCAATTTGATGGGTTTCAATTTCAGATATAAGCATAATATTTTCTATTACACTTAAAAAATTATCAACTCTGGAATTAATAATTTCACAATAATATTTTCTATTTTCAAAAGTAGAATTCTCGTTTGTCAATAATTGTGAAAAGCCAACAATTGCATTTAAAGGAGTTCTTACCTCATGTGAAAAATTAGCAAGAAATTCAGACTTAAGCCGATTACTTTCTTCAGCTTTTAATTTTGCTTTTAGTAAACTTTTTTGTTTTTCTTTAATAATACTTCGCCATTCACAAAGAATAATTCCAATTATTCCACCAAAGGCAATGGGCACATAAAATCCTTTAAACTGTATAGGATAACCTGCCATTAATTTTTGTATGCCAGAAAACACAGTAAGAAAGAATGCACCAAGTATGAAACCAAAAAAACAATTTTTTATTTTAATCAACATGATCTAAAATCAGCAATGATTTATTATACAAGATAATAATATAATATTTGAAAATCAATAAAATAAATAGAAAGTGTTTTGTAATAAGTATTAAATCAGCAAAATATTATATTGATTAAAAAATACTTAAAACGAGATTGAAATTGATTGAACAATTTTGTAACTTGAATGTTCTTAAGTAAGAATAATTCCTAGTTAGTAATAATAATTATGACAAAAGAGAAAATTCAAAATATAATTAGTAATAACGGATTAAAGGTTACTCCCCAGCGTATAGCTGTTTTAGATGCTTTAATTGAATTAGGGAATCATCCTACCGCTGATAATATCATTGAATTTATCAAAAAAAATCATCCTAATATTGCTATAGGTACTATTTATAAAACTCTAGAGACATACTATGAAAAGGGTTTGGTTAAAAAAGTTAAAACAGAGAATGATTATATGAGATATGATCCGGTTTTAGAAAAACATCATCATTTGTATTGTGCTGAATCAAATCGGATAGAAGATTATTATGATGATGAGTTAAACAGTTTGCTAGAAGATTATTTTAATAAAAAGAAGATTAAAAATTTTAATATAGAAGATATTAAATTACATATAATAGGAACTTTTACAAATAAATAAAACCTAATTACTATGAAAGAAAAAAGTATAGAACTATTAAACAAGGCAATTGCTGATGAATTAAGCGCAGTACATCAGTATATGTATTTTCATTTTCACTGCGACGATCAAGGTTATGATCTTTTAGCAGGCTTATTTAAGCGCACAGCTATTGAAGAAATGCTACATATAGAGCAATTAGCAGACAGGGTATTGTTTTTAAAAGGTGAGGTTGAAATGGAAGCATCTGAAAGTGTTAAAAAAATACATGATGTGAAAGAAATGCTTGAATTAGCAGTTAAACTTGAAGAAAGCAGTGCAAATGACTATAATGCATGGGCTAATGAGTGCTCTAGAAATAACGATTCTGTGTCAAAGAAACTTTTTGAAGCTTTGGTTGAAGATGAAGAGCGTCATTATAATCAATATGATGATGAATTAGATAACCTGGCAAAATTCGGAGATAATTATTTGGCATTGCAGTCGATTGAACGAAGTAAAAATATATCAAGCGGAACAACGGCAGAATAAGTTTATAATAAATTAATTATCAATCAATAAAAACAATTAAAATTATGGAAGAAAAAATGGAAAAAGAAGTGGTTTCAATGCCACGTATTGGTGAACCAGCACCTGAATTTACAGCAGTTACAACACAAGGCGAAATAAACTTCCCTAAAGATTATAAAGGAAGTTGGACTATTTTATTTAGTCACCCCGCTGATTTTACACCTGTATGTACATCAGAGTTTATGACATTTGCTCATATGGAAGATAAATTTGCAGAAGCTAATTGTAAATTAGTTGGATTATCTGTTGATGG
>CAZPMA010000006.1:0-51577 GCA_964587535.1 uncultured Bacteroidales bacterium | reverse complement strand
TAAGTCTCGATAATGCGGACTTCTTGCTCGATGAGCAGATTAAAAACCATGCCGATAGTATTGATAATTACAGGATTGAACTGGATGCTCACCTGGATTCAATAGCGGATCACAGAACGGAAATAAATAATAAACTAGATGCTAATGCATCCATCACTGCCGGCACTGGTACTAAAATTACATATGATGTCAATGGTCTTGTTACTGTCGGTACTGATGCTACCGCTTCAGAAATTTTAAATGTTGCTGCTGGTAATATTGCAGCTACAGATGTGCAAGCAGCCATTAATGAATTGGATTCTGAAAAAGAAGATTTATTAGTCAACTCGGCTGGTTTAGCAGCTGCTTTAAGTGATGAAACAGGAACTGGTCTAGCTGTATTTGCTACAAGCCCTGCACTTACAACTCCTAATATTGGCGTTGCTTCTGGTACTTCTTTAACTACTACTGGTGATGTGTCTGCCGATCAGTTAATCTCAACAATTGCAGATGGTACTACTCCATTAATTGTTACAAGCACTACCCTTGTCACAAACTTAAATGCAGATCAACTTGATGGACAAGATGCTCCTACTGGAAATATTGTTGGTACGACAGATTCACAAACAATTACCAATAAAACAATCGATGCTGATAACAATACAATCCAAGATTTAACAAATGCAAACTTGAGTGGTTCTGCTGGTATTACAGATGCAAATCTTGCAACAATATCTACTGCTGGTAAAGTCTCTAACTCTGCTACTACAGCTACAAGCGTTAATACAGCAAATGCAATAGTGACAAGAGATGCAAGTGGAAATTTCAACGCTGGCATCATTACTGCAGACTTAACAGGTGATGTTTCAGGTAATGCAACTACCGCAACTACTGCAACTAATATAACAGGAGGAGCTGCAGGTTCAATAATTTATCAAACAGCATCCGGAACCACAACAACACTTCCTATTGGCGGTGTTGGTTTAGGTCTTAGAGTTAATGCAGCAGGAAATGCCCCAGAATGGTTTGCCTTTCCAGGAACAGGGGATATGATTTTAAATGCAGTACAAACAGTTACAGGAGCAAAAACATATTCTGCACTTAGTACATTTAATGCAGGAATTACTGTTTCGGGCGCAGCATTAACAGTAGATAACCAAGCAATTACTCAAACAACAGGAGGACAAGTTACATTTGCTGGAAATGTTGATGCAGGTGCGGGACTTGATGTTGTTGGTGGAACTGTTAATTTAAATCATAATTCAAATAATGCGACAAATATTAACACAGGTTCATCGACAGGAACTGTAACCATTGGCGGTTCTGCAGCACAAACTATTGACATAGGAACAGGTGCTGCTGTAAAAACGGTTAATCTTGGAAGTAGTAACACAACCAGTACAACTACTATCGATGCAGGATCTGGTGGTTTAAATTTAGCATCATCTGCTGTTTCCAGAACAATCAATATTGGTACAGGTGCTTCAGCACAAATGGTAAACATTGCTACAGGTGATGTAGCGGGCAGTGTCAATATTGGAGATAATACTTCAACAGCATCTAGCTCTGTGTTAATTGGTGGATCGACAACGATCAATGGAGCATTTAATTATGGAGAAGACCCAGCGGCAGGAGGTGATAGTTATACTGTTACTCTAAGTCCCGCACCGACAGAATATACTCCTGGTATGATGATAATTTTTAAAGCAGGAGCAAGCAATACAGGCGCATGTACTATGAATGTAAATGGGCTTGGTGCAAAAACCATTGCTGTTGCTGAAAACGGAATATATTATAATCCAAATAGTGGATATATTGATGAGAACGATATTCATATATTAGTATATGATGGAACTTATTTTATTCTAATTCAAGATTATTAAAAAGCAATGATTAAACTAAAACAATAAAATATGAAACTCTTTATTACTATAATATATATACTTTGTTTGCATTTAAACATATTTGCTCAAACTAAAAAGCAGGCTATAAAGCTGACATCAGAAGCTGACACCTTACAATATGCCATTGGAGCATATTTAGGTCAATGGATGGTTAAAAACAATTTTCAGGTGCAAAATGCCACGTTGTTTTTAACTGGAATGGAAGATGTGTTAAAACAGAGAAAACTAGCTATTCCTGACAGTTTAATTGCTCCGATAATTGCAAATTACCAACAAGCAACACAAATTGAAAAAAACAGGATGCTTGAACAACAACTATTCAACACTTTAAAATCAAAATCAGGAGTTGGAGTATTACCTAATGGGGTTCATTATATTATTCGCAGTCAGGGAGATGGACAAAAGCCAACTTCAAAGAATACTGTTTTGGTAAATGCTGTTGGTGTTTTACCTGATGGAACAATTTTCGAAGATACCTATCAAAAAAAACAACCAGTTTTAATTAATATAAATACCTTAATTCCAGGCTTAAAAGAAATTATTCAATATATGCCGGTAGGTTCTGTGTGGAGAATTTTTATCCCATCTGAATTAGGATATGGTAAAGCAGGATTAAAAAATCTTGTTCCGCCACATTCGGCCTTAATTTATGATATAGAATTATTAGAAATAAAAGAATAAATAGATCATTTACACAATTTAATAATCTCGAAAAAGGAACGAACAAGTAACCTTGAGACTATCGAAAGAAAGAGAACGAAAAGTTAAATTTGAAGATAAAGAATAAACATATAAAAACAGTATTTAGCACTACAATCAAATGGATGATTGCAGTTGCTGCTATTTTTATGTTTGTTCAGTACAAATCACTTAATGCGCAAGTAGTCAATAATGAAGGTGCTGTTATATATATTGAAACAGGTGCTGTTGTGCAAGGCGACACACTCGAAAACTCTTCTGGAACAGTTGAAAACGATGGTATAATAGGCTTAAATGGACATTATCTTAATTATGATCTAACCCAAGGATTTGGAACTTATAATATCAGAGGAAACTGGATTAACAGTGGCACTTTCATATCAGAAACAAGTACAGTTAATTTTGTGGGAGATAGTTTGCAATCAATAAACTCAGGAGGCGATTTATTTCACAATTTAAGTGTTTTTAATACAGGACTGTCGATAGCAAACAACAGGGTAATTTTATTAAGCAATGTAACTATTGCTAACTCATTCAATTTCGAACAGGGTAATGTAGAAACCGGTATTTACACGATTAACTTAATGGCATCTTTGCCTTCATCTTTAAATTATCTTTCAACAACAGGAAGTAGAGTAATTGGTAAATTTGAACGTGGAATAAATACTCCAAATGAAAACTATCTTTTCCCATTGGGATCTTTTGAAAATTACAATCCCTTGAATTTAGATCTTAACGCCATACAAAATCCAGGTTCTTTGATATCTGAGTTTGTATCATCCGATCCGGATACTATTGGATTATGGTTGCCAGATCGTGGATATTTAAATCCATCTGATAGTGTTGAAGTATATACTGTCGATACGGTTGGATTCTGGAGTTTAACAGCTAATAATAGTTTTACATCAAATAATTACGATATAAATTTAACTGGAAATGGTTTTAGACAAGCTTTCCAAAATGTTACCAGATTGTTGAAACGTCAGGCTGGAGGAAACTGGATCCTGGATGGATTTCATCGTGATGCAACAGATTCAGTAATTTTCAGGGATTTCTTATCCAGTGGAATATCCAATTCAGGGAATCATTATGGTTGGGGCTATGTGCGACCAAGAATTCAGGAACAACCAGAAGATACAGCTATTTGCGATGGTGATGATGCATATTTTAGAGTGGTAGCCACAGGTCGAGGAACCTTAACATATGAATGGGAAGTGCATGAAGGCTCTGGTGGTTGGCAATTTATAACAGACAATGGAACATACCAGAATTCAGACACAGATACACTTTTAATATTCGCTGCTGACACATCCATGAATGGATATAAATATCGTGTTATTATTACTGATAGCTTGGGTAACAGAAAGTACAGTAATGCCCAGGCCACTTTAACTGTTAATCCGCGTCCGGAAGTTTTAGCTACTCCACAAATGGATACCATCTGTAATGGAGACATAACTTATGTAACCTTTACCAGCACTGAACCTGCAACGATGTACGCCGTAGATGTATTGTATAGTGGAAGTATTCTTGGAGCAAGAGATTACGGTGAATATGACGGTTATTCAACAATTGAAGACACTCTGGTTAATCCTACCCTATATGCTGATTCTGTTGTATATGTCATAACACCATTCGGACCATTTACAACACATTGTGATGGTACTACAGACACGGTTATCATTTGGGTTGAACCAACTGTAGAAATTACAGCTGTAAACGATACAATTTGTAATGGAGATGAAACAAATATTGAAATTGCCACAGATAATATCACTACCAATGGTATACATTATACATGGACAGCCACAGCTACTGATGCAGATGTTTCTGGTTTTTCAGACAATCCAGTTGGCCAGGATATTTCATTGCCATTAGTTGAAACTTTAATAAATACAGGATTAGATTCTGCAATTGTACATTATACAATTACTCCATGGACTCTTGATGCTTCGGGGACTCTTAAGTGTCAGGGCACACCGATTAATATTGATGTTTGGGTTGAACCTACTGTTCAAATTGTTGTCTACAATGATACTATTTGTGATGGAGCATCAACAAATATTATGGTTACAAGTCCAAACACAACAACAAATGGAATTAGATACACCTGGACTGCTATTGACAACCCAAATGTTACTGGAGAATCAAGTAGTGACCTAATTGGACAAAATATTGGTACAGCCATTATTCAAAGTTTAACAAATTTAACTAATGTACCGCAACTTGTTCAATATTCTATCGTTCCATGGACCGTAAACGCAAGCAATATAAATGAATGCACCGATATTAACGAAGTAACAACCATTGATATATGGATTAATCCTACACCTAAAGTAGAAGTAACCGTTGTTAGAGACACCATCTGTAATGATACATATACTGAAATTATACTTACAACACCAAGTGTATTAACCACTGGAGAAGTTACATTTGATTATACTTCAATTGCAGATGTTGGATTATCAGGTAATAGCTTAGCAAATGATCGCACAAATGGATTTGTAATTAGTGATTCTTTGCATAATTCAACGGCATTCCCTGCTGTTCCGCTCGTTGTAAGATATATAGTTACACCTAGAGCATTAGCTGTGGGTTGTAATAATGGTCCTGTTATAACTGATTCAGTTACTGTACATCCAACACCAGACACTTATATGTTTGCAGATAGCGTAGTATGTCATGGAGAAGATAATGGTAGGGTTTATGTAATAGCAGAAAATAGCATCAATCAATTTACCTATAATTGGGATGATCCATTTAACCATCAATCAGCATATACAGACTCTGTTCTCTCAATAGGAACTTATCGTGTAACAGTTACAGATAACCAATCTTGTACAAAAATTGATTCTGTGTACTTAGGTCAACCTGATCCACTTATTCCATACTATTTCCCTGATAGTATTAAAAACGAATCGTGTTTTAATTATTATGATGGAGTTGCAATGGTGCACCCATTTGGCGGAAATAGTGGTTATACTTACCAGTGGGATCATTTTGGATCAACTGACTATTATATTGATGGATTAACAAGTGGAGTGTATAATGTTACTGTAACCGACTGGAAAAAATGTAAATCAGACACAACTATTCAGATTCAAGGAGGTCAGTTTGTGGAAATTGGATTTGTGTCAAGCAATGTTAGTTGTAATGGAGCAGACGATGGTTGGATAACTGCTTCGTCTGACGGAGCTATTAGTTATGAATGGTTAACAGGAGAAACAACTGCACATATAGAAGACCTTTCTGAAGGAACTTATTATGTAACTGTTACAAATGCTTCAGGCTGTAAAGGAAAATCAGAAAAAACAATTTATGAGCCTGAAATATTGCAAATAGAACTTGATTCAACAAGTATTACTTGTGCCGGCGATCAGGATGGAACAATTGATATTACTGTAGAAGGAGGAACTGCTCCTTATTCATATTCCTGGTATACTTCTAATGGATCAGGATTAATTGCTGATCAGGGAGATCAGTTAGCCCTTTCGGGGGGAAATTATTATATCACGGTAACTGATAACCATGGTTGTGTTATTAATGACTCTATTTCTGTAGGCGAGCCTCCTCCGTTTATCACTGATATCGTTTCTACAGATGTTACTTGTTTTGGAGATAATGATGGTACAATCACAATTACGGGAAGCGGTGGAAACGGTGGACTTACATATTTATGGTCAAACGGCTCAACGGACACTGAGCTTTATGACCTTTTAGAGGGTGATTATTTTGTAACTGTTACAGACCAGGAAGGTTGTGAAGTGTATGATACAGCATATATTAATGAACCTGAATTACTTATTGGCATTATCTCATCAAATAATATTTCTTGTTATAATCTTAATGATGGTAATGCTTCCATTGAAATAAGCGGTGGTTCACAACCTTATGATATTAATTGGTCTGGCGATCCGCTTGGGCAATCAACAGATTCTATTTATAACCTTAGTCAAGGTAATTATTCAGTTACTATAACCGATAGTCATCATTGTATTATTACCGAATCGGCCGAAATAACAGAACCTGATGAATTAATTAGTAATACTACCTTTGAGAATATCACATGCTTTGGATATAATAATGGTTCTATAAATCTAGACCCAACAGGTGGAATAACTCCTTATACCTTTGAGTGGAGTCACGATAGTAATCTGGAAACAAATAGTGCCAATGGATTATCGCCAGGAACATACAATGTTTCTGTTATAGATGATAATAATTGTATTACTGATGCAACCGTCGAATTAACACAACCAGATCCATTGTTAGCAAATGTTGATGTTCGAGAAATAACCTGTTATGGTTTTAATGATGCTTCAATATCATTAACCATGTTTGGTGGCACACCTGAATATAACTATTATTGGTCAAATGGATATGATGGCCCACTCCAAGATATGATTGGTCCGGGAAATTATAATATACTTATTACAGATCAATTAGGCTGTTCTGTCGATACTACAATTTCTATTATTGAACCAGAAAAACTAAAAATTAATCCAATAATTAAAAAGCCATCTTGTCCTGATATACAAGATGGATATATTGAACTAAATATCTCAGGTGGTAGATTACCATATTCGGTTTACTGGGAAGATGGAAGTAGTGAACAAGCTATCTTCAATGTACGCTCCGGCATTTATGATGTTACAATAAATGATTTTAGCTTCTGTGAGATTGATACGACATTTGTTTTAAGAAGTTTACGCGATTTTTGTTTTGAAATTCCTACTGCCTTTACTCCAAATGGAGATAATATTAACGAGAAATGGGAAATCTATCTGGGAGGTCTGTATCCTGGAGTTGAGATTGAAATTTTTGATCGTTGGGGTAAAAGAGTATTTTATTCAAAAGGATATGAAGAATCACAGTTCTGGGACGGAACCTATAATGGCAAAGAACTACCTATAGATGCTTATTATTACATTATAAACCTTAAGAATGGTGACGAACGAATATCAGGAACTGTTACCATAATCCGATAACTTTTATTTTGAAATTGTTATTTCATTGATTCATCATTGTTTTATTATTATATTTATAAAACCTTTTTTATAAAATACGTATAAAAAGTATTATCTTTTGAAAAAATTACTACTATGAAATTAACAAACATAATTTACATTCTTTTTTTTATCCTAATATCATCATTTATTTCTAAAGCGCAAGAGCCATTACAACATAAAAAAAAGATTTACTTATCTCCTGATGGTAAATTATACGCTAATAAGAATCTTCCTTTATATTTTCGTATAGCAACATCTCCAGATGAAAATGCTGAATCATTTCTTTTAAAACCATCTGAAGACTCAAAAAAATATGCAAACCCAATGTATTTAGATACGGAAGGTTACAATACATTTAGATCGCCTTCAAAAGTAGATACTGTTACAAAAAAAGTTGTATATCCTATAGAAGATATCATATATGAAATCTATTCTGATAGTGAATCGCCTATTACAAAATTTGATTATAATAATAAAAAATATTTTAAAAATGATAATACCTATTATTTTGGTGAAAACATACGTGTAATTTTTAATGCCAAAGACGCTACTTCTGGTGTTGAAGCAACATATTATTCTATTAATGGTGCCCCTTACAAAAAAGTAAATGGCGAAGAAATTTTAGATCAGGAAATTTTATATGATATAAAATATTATTCTGTAGATTTTGTAGGTAATGCTGAACAACCTAAAAATATCAAAATTAAAATTGATATTACAAAGCCATCAACAAAGTTATCGATTGATACCGATCAATTTAACAATATTATTTCTCCAAGATCCAAAATTATTCTGGAAGCGACTGATGAAAATTCAAAAATTAAGAGAACAGTATTCTCACTTAATGGTGGAACAGAATATAACTATAACAGACCAATTATTATTTCTGGACTTAAAGAAGGCGAACATATTATTAACTATTATTCTGTAGATAATGCTAATAATAAGGAAACAGTAAAAGAATACAAATTTTATCTGGATAAATCTGCTCCGATGATTGTTGATGAACTAATAGGAAATACCTTTATTGTAAATGGAAGAGAATATTCATCAGGCAGAAGTAAAATAAAACTCACTGCTATGGACAATAAAGCAGGGGTTAAAGAAATAAGATATTCTATTAATAATAATGAATTTATTGAATACACGAACCCTTTTTATTTATCAAAATCCGGTAAACTAACAATTCAAACCTTTGTTACCGATAATGTAAACAATGAATCAATAAGTACAATAATGACAAATAAATCGAACATTTCGTATGTAGATTTATCTGGTCCAACACTAGGTCATTCTTTTATCGGCGCTAACTTTTCTATAAAAGATACTGTATATATAACAGAAAATACAAAAATAAAACTGGCTGCAAAAGATGATGCTTCTGGGTATAAAAAAATGGAATACAGCATCGACAATGGATCTATAACACCTTATGAAAAAATATTTGGAATAGGAAATGAAGGAGTTCATACCGTTACTTATACCGGATATGATAACGTTGATAATTCAAGTACAGTTTCTTTTATCTGTGTTGAAGATAATACCGGTCCGGAAATATTCCATCGATTCAGTATTCTTTCAAATAAAACAATTGTTAAGAATGGAAAAACATATGAAGTATTTCCTAATCATGTGGTCTTATTCTTATCATCCACAGATACTTCTGTAGGTTTTGATAAAATGACATATTCTGTAAATGAAAGTCCAGAGATACAATATAGTAGTCTAATAAAAGGATTTAATAAGAATATGCTTTATATTATTAATGTAACATCTGTTGATAAACTAGGCAATAAAGGGCAAAAAACAATAGAATTTTATATTGAATAAAATTTACAAAAAAGATCATCATCTATGATCAAACATCTTTTTTTATTGATCTTAGCATCTTTATTTTTTGGTAATTCTTTTTGCCAGGAATTAAATCATACTGATTTAGAAAAAATCTCAGAATATAAAGAAGAAATTAAAAAAAATAAAGAAAATAATAATCTGATACAAGTAGCTGATTATTATAACAAAATTGCATATTTATACTGGGATAATAACAGCTATCAGAATGCAATCGACTTTTTCAAATCTTCTCTCGAAATTAATATCAATTCAAACAATAAAAATGCTGTTAAAACAATATATTACAATATTGGCTTAATCTATTCTGATCAAGAAAATTATAATACTGCGTTAGAATATTTTAATAATGGATTAAAAATTGCAAGATCACTAAATCAAAAAGAAGGGATTTATTCTGGTTTGATTAATAGCTCGGCTGCTCTAAAAAATTTAAATAAAAACTTCGAATCGAATACGCTTCTTAATGAAGCACTTAGTATTGCCCAGGAGCTTAATAATTTGAAATTAGTTAGGACCTGCTATGGAATGATCGCCGAAAACTATGAGAAGATGGGTGACTCAGAAAGTACAATGAAGTATTATGATCTTTTTGCATCGATCGACAGGCATATTAAAACAGAACACATTAAAGCAATTGAAGAAAAAACCAGGCAGGAAGTACAAAAAGCAGAAATAGAAAAAAACCAAACTCAACAAGCACTGTCAGAAAAATCAAATCAGCTGGAAAAAACACAGGAAACACTCAAAAAAACAGAAAAAATTACACAACAACAAAGCCTGGAATTGGAATTAAAAGAAGCTGCCATTAGAGAAAAAGAAATACAACTTAAAAATGAAAAATTAGTGAGATATGGAATAACATCAATCTTTTTAATAATTCTTGGTTTTTCTATCTTAATTTTCAGGCAATTCAAAGAAAAAAAGAAAGCGAACAAAAAATTAGCCGAACAGAATAATCAAATCATAACACAAAAAGAAGAAATTGAAAAACAACGTGATTTAGCAACACAACAAAAAAAGGACATTACGGATAGTATTGAGTATGCAAAGAGAATACAAACGGCACTTTTACCACCAGCTAATTTTATAAAAAGAAACTTGCCTGAACATTTCATCCTTTTTAAACCACGTGATATAGTGAGTGGCGATTTTTACTGGATGATGAATAAAGATGACAAAATTATTATTGCTGCTGCCGACTGCACCGGCCATGGAGTTCCGGGGGCTTTCATGAGCATGCTTGGAACAGCATTTTTGAATGAAATTGTCACCAAAATAACTGAAAATAAACATATATATTCATTGCAGGCAAATGAAATATTAAATCAACTTCGAAATTATATTATCGATTCCCTTCACCAATCACAAAGCAATGAGTCAAAAGATGGAATTGATATGGCTTTATGTATTATTGATTCAAAAAATAATAAATTGCAATATTCAGGTGCTCATAATCCACTCTATATAATTAAAAACAATAAATTACAAGTAATAAAAGGAGATCGGATGCCTGTAAGCATTCATGCCAATGATCAAAAATCATTTACAAATCATGAAATTGATATTCAAGAAAATGACATAATTTACATATTCTCAGATGGTTTTGTTGATCAGATTGGTGGCGAACGAGATAGAAAATATATGTCTAGAAATTTTCAGGAATTCTTGTTTAAAATTCATAAAGAACCTATGAAAATTCAAAATGAATTACTTGAAAAAGAATTTAATACCTGGAAAGGAGATAATATCCAATTAGACGACATTCTAATAATTGGTATAAAACTAGAAATAGCTAAGAAAGTAATTGATAAAAAAGAGAGCTACGATTGGAGCGATAAAGTAATTCTTATTGCTGAAGATACAGATATGAATTATATCTTTTTGGTTGAAGCTTTAAAACCAACTAGTGTTCAATTAATTAGAGCTAAAGATGGCGAAGAAGCAATTAAAATATGTAAAGACACTGAAAAAATTGATCTGATTCTAATGGATATAAATATGCCTAAACTGGATGGCTTTGAGTCGACTAAACTAATAAAAGAAATAAAACCACAGATTCCTATTATTGCACAAACTGCTTTGAATATCGAAGACGCAAGAGAAAAATCGGAAGAAGTAGGCTGTGATGATTTTATTTTAAAACCAATTCGCCTAAACCAATTCCTTACTAAATTAGCATCATTTTTAAACGATTAATACTCTATGAAACCCTTAATTATTGAACCAACTAGCGCAACACCTAGAATTATTCTTGATAAAGACTCCGGAAAATTCGAAATTGGAGGAAAATCATTTCCTGAAGAAAGTAGAAGCTTTTATGCTCCCGTATTTACCTGGTTAAATGAATACGCAAAAAATCCGAATGAAGAAACATTGTTTGAATTTAAAATGGAGTATTTTAATTCATCTTCATCATTAATTATACTTGAAATTCTTAATGTATTAGATGCTATCTTAAAACAAGAAAAAAAAGTTTCCGTTTTATGGAATCATTTGGAAATTGACGAAGATATGTATGATGCTGGTGAAGAATATTCTGAATTAGTTAAAGTACCATTCTCATTTAACGCTGTTGAAGAATTTGAAAATTAATATAATATTACAAATAACATGGATCCACTAATAATTGCAGGTTCTGAAGAATCTCCTGGAATAAACTTTGATAAAGAAAGTGGTAAGTTTATGATATTTGGGAAATCTTACCCCGAGGAAGTAAAAAGATTCTTTGACCCGGTATTTATATGGCTTGAAGAATATCTTAAAAATCCAAATGAAGAAACTATTGTTGAAATTAGACTAGATTATTATAACTCAGCAACTTCAACAATGCTTTTAGAAATATTTTATACATTCGAAAAACTAATTGAAGAAAATAAAAATGTAAAAATAATCTGGAATTATTTGGAAATAGATGATGATATGCTTGATGCTGGAAAAGAATACGAAGAAATGCTTACAATACCTTTTGAATTTAGAATAATTAAAGACTATTAAATTTAATTATTTACCTATTAAAAAAGCCGACTAGAAAATTCGACTTTTTTGCTCCCCAGCTAGGATCCCATTTTGACCCAAATCTTCGATTTGTTGTCAAATTCGTGGATGCTCGAAAAATTAACAAAATTCATTTTGTATTCTTCGGCACTTGAACCTATCAATACCTATATCTTTCAATATTATTGAAATATCAGTCGTTTCAAAACTAATAATATAATTGTGCTTAGTAGATCTTGACAGTGATGATTGAAATAAGAAATCCCGACAAATATTGTCGGGATTTCTTTGCTCCCCAGCTAGGACTTGAACCTAGGACCCCCTGATTAACAGTCAGGTGCTCTAACCAACTGAGCTACTGAGGAATTTTATACACTTTTTTGTGATTTGCGTGGCAAAAATAAACACTTTATTTGATTATACAATAGTTGACAGAAAAAAAATTTACTTTTTTTTGCGTTTTTTCGATACTTATCTGATTATCTGACAGTAAGAATTAAATTATAAAATCATTTTAAATTACTTACTTTAAAAAGAAAAAAAATACAGAAATGCCAGTAAATCTTAGACTTAAATTTTAATTAAGAAGCATGTGTTTTATAACATGTATTTTGTGATTTTAATCTTATAATTTACTAAACATTAAAATAAACAGATACCATTATCTATAATAATAACTTAAAATTTTTACATCTTGATTTATGGAATTGGAACTGATATCTTTGAGGTAAAACGAATAAAAAAGACTATCGAAAAGCAACCCACATTTATTGATGGTGTGTTTACTGAAAATGAAATAAAATATTGTAAAAGTTTTAGAAACAGTGCCGAACACTTTGCAGCCAGATATGCAGGAAAAGAAGCTTTCTTAAAAGCAATCGGTACTGGTTTAAGAGATGGAATTTCTCTATTAGATATCGAAATTACAAATAATGAGCTTGGAAAACCTTGTGTTTCATTAACAGGTAAATCAAAGGAATTGGTTAATAGATTGGGAATTACAGAAATTCACATATCTATGAGTCATACAAAAACATTAGCAAGCGCCTTTATTATCATAAATACTATAACTAAAAATTAAAATTAAGCCTATTATGTCAAACATTGGTTCCTACGAAGAACGTCTCAAGAATTTTGATTGGTCGATTGCCGAAAAAGAGCTCGACTATAAAAAAGGAGATAACATTAATATCGGATGGTATTGCTCCGATAGAATTTGCCAAATGGGAAAAGCAAGCAAATTAGCTTTAATTTGGGAAGGATTAGGAGGTAAAGAAAAACAATACACTTTTAATGATATCCGACTAAGAAGTAATACAACTGCAGCCTTCTTAAAAGGATTAGGGATAAACCCCGGAGATCGAGTGTGTTTATTTATGGATAAAATCCCTGAATTATATCTGGGATTTTTAGGAATCTTAAAACTTGGAGCAGTTGCTCAACCCTTATTCTCAGCTTTTGGTGATGAATCATTACATGTTCGCTTGGATAATGCCGAAACAACTGCAATTATTACACAAAGAAAACATGTATCAAAAGTTCGTAAAATATTAGACCAAATGCCTTATTTAAAACATATTATTTTGGTCGATTATGATGGTTCAAAACCCTTACGCGAAAGAGAAATTGCATTTAACATGGACGAAGCTGAGCAAGTAGAAAACTTTGACATTTATCCAACAAAGGCTGAATCACATTCGCTGTTGCATTATACTTCAGGAACAACTGGTCAGCCAAAGGGTGTTAAACATGTTCATTACTCATTAATATCACAATATTTAACATCAAAATGGGTATTAGACTTACAAGATGATGATATTTATTGGTGTACTGCGGATCCCGGCTGGGTTACGGGAACATCTTATGGTATTATTGGACCCTGGAGTTTGGGAATAACTCAATGTGTTTTAGATACTGGTTTCTCTGCAGAATCATGGTACAAATTTATCCATAAGCATAAGATTACCATGTGGTATTCTGCTCCTACTGCAATCCGTTCTTTAATGAAAGCTGGTGATGAACTAGTTAATCAATTTGATTTATCATCGCTTCGACACTTGGCAAGTGTTGGTGAACCACTTAATGCAGAAGCAGTAATATGGTCTGAAAAAGTATTTGGAAAACCTTTCTTAGATACATACTGGCAAACAGAAACCGGATCTATGATGCTAACCAATTATCCAGGAATGAAAATTAAGCCGGGTTCAATGGGAAAACCTTTCCCGGGAATTACAGCAACAATATTGGATCCTAAAACATTTGAACCTGTTAACGAAACTGGCAAACCAGGACTTATCGGTTTTAAACCAGGATGGCCTGCTATGATGCGCACATATTGGAGAAACGAAGAAACTTACCAAAAGAAATTTGAAAATGGTTGGTATTTACCTGGTGACAGAGCATATATCGACCAAGACGGTTATTTCTGGTTTATTGGTCGCGATGATGATGTGATCAATACCGGTGGACACTTGGTTAGTCCTTTTGAAGTAGAATCAGCATTGTTAGAACATGAAGCAGTAGCAGAATCGGCTGTTGTTGCTAAACCTGATGATGTAAATATGGAAGTGGTAAAAGCTTTCGTGACATTAAAACCTGGTTTTGAAGCTAATGATGATTTAGAACTAAAAATAATGAATTTTATTCGTAAAAAACTTTCTCCATTAGCTATGCCTCAAGAAATCGAATATCGGGATTCATTACCAAAAACCAGAAGCGGTAAAATAATGCGGCGTGTATTGCATGCTCAAGAATGGGGCGAAGAAATTGGAGATATTTCTACTCTTGAAGACGATTAACGAATATAAATAGACTAAAAATAAATTATAAACTGCATAAAAATTAAATTATAAACCTTAAAAACTAAAATTATGGAAGATATGAAAGACATTATCCTAGAATATGTTATTGAAGAATACTGCGACGAAGAAAATGACGATGTAACTTATGATACACCTCTTATCTCAGGAGGAATTGTTGATTCTTTTTCAATGGTATCTTTGAAAAGATTTCTTGAAAATAAATATAATATTCAGATCCCTGATGCTGATGCATCTCCTGAAGCTTTTGATACTGTTAATAGTATTGAAACTCTTGTAAAAAGATTTCTAAAGTAGAGTATTTATCCAAAAAAAACTATTATGGCATATTCAGATAAAATTAAAACCATATATCTTGATCAGCTAAAAAGTATCCAGGATGCAGGTCTTTTTAAACAAGAAAGATTTATTCATTCATCACAAGCTGCTGATATTGAAGTAGAATTCCCTATTGGATCTTCAACCAAAAACGTTATTAATGTTTGTGCTAACAATTACTTAGGATTATCAAGCCATCCTGATGTATTAAAAGCAGCTCATGAAGGACTTGACTCTCGTGGATATGGAATGTCATCTGTAAGATTTATCTGCGGAACTCAAGATATACACAGAGAACTCGAAAATAAAGTAACAGAATTCTTAGGTACGGAAGACACAATTCTTTTCCCATCTTGTATGGATGCAAATGCTGGTGTATTTGAAGCAATCTTAACCAGCGAAGATGTTATGATTTCAGACCGTTTAGTTCATGCTTCAATTATTGATGGAATGAGATTGTGCCCTGCACAACATGACACCTTTAAGCACTCAGACATGGCTCACCTTGAAAAGAAATTACAATTGCATGCTAATAAGCGCTTAAAAGTTGTAATTAATGATGGCGTTTACTCAATGGACGGTGATACTGCTAAATTAGACGAAATTGCAGCCCTTTGCGAAAAATATGACGCTTTATTATTTGTTGACGACTCTCACTCTTCTGGTTTTATTGGGAAAACAGGTCGTGGAACTCACGAAAAATGCGGCGTAATGGGTAAAGTAGATATCATTACAACAACCTTTGGCAAAGCTCTGGGTGGAGCATCAGGTGGTTGTGTTTCTGGTCGTAAAGAAATTGTTGATATGTGTCGACAAAAAGCACGTCCTTACTTATTCTCAAATACAATTGCTCCTGTTGTTGTTAGTGGAGTTCTTAAAGTATTGGATATCTTATCACAAAGTACTGAGCGTAGAGACAAACTGGAAGCTAATACAAAATTCTGGAGGAAAGGATTAACCGAAGCTGGATTTGTATTAAAAGATGGCGATACTCCAATTGTTCCGGTAATGTTATTTAATGCGAAATTATCTCAAGATTTTTCACGTGATCTATTTGATTTAGGCATTTATGCCGTTGGATTCTTTTTCCCTGTTGTTCCTCAAGGAGCAGCTAGAATAAGAACTCAAATATCTGCCGGACACGAAATGCACCACCTTGAAAAAGCTTTAGATGCTTTTATAAAGGTTGGGAAAAAATATGATATTCTTGGAAAAACAAAACAAGAAATAATCGAGATGTACGGAAATTAAACACTAAAAGGCTGTCAAAAATGACAGCCTTTTTTACTCAAACTTACCTAAAAATTAACCTATAACCTCTTTAAAAAGGTTCATTACTGATGAAATAATATATTCAATACCAATAGAAATTACAATAAAACCTATTATCCTGGATATTGAATTTAAACCCGATCTCCCCAATTTTGAAAATAAAAAATATGAAGATCTCAAGATTAGATAAGTAATTAAGCCTACTGTAGGTATTGTTAGAAATATTACGAATGTTTCAATCGAAAAGGAATAATTCTCATTTAACGATATTAATAAAGAAAGTGATCCAGGCCCTGCTAGCATTGGTATAGCTAATGGTGTCAACGATGAATCTTCTTTTTCCTTTGCTTCATCCATTACTTTATGTTTCATCCCCTTATGTTTAGAAAACGAACCTGTTAGTAAAGCAAAACCAGAGCTGGCAATTATTAATCCTCCTGCCAATCTTAATGATTCTATACTTATTCCAAAAAACTTTATAATGTATTTACCCGATAAATATGCTACAGCCAGGATTAAAACCATATATAAACTTGCCTTAAAGGCTATTTTATTTCTTTCTGCTTTTTCATTGTCTTTAGTTATTGCTATAAACACTGGCATTGTCCCTAAAGGATTTACTACTGAAAATAATGCTGCAAAAACTGTAAAATATAGTGTTAACATTTTCGTCAATTTTGATGTGGTAAAATTATTCTTAATAATTTTCTTTTATGTTAGCAATCTATTAGCAATACATTACATTTATGTTATGCTTCATAGTTTATTTTAATATAAATTAACATATACATAATCCTTTTTAAGTTATATTCACATTTTAAAAATCAAAAAACATGAAAAAACTCTTTATTATTAATCTTTTAGTATTTCTTTTCTCAGCACAATATGCTCAATCGAAAATTTATGATATAAAACCATATGTTGATGAAAGAACAGAATTATTGGGTGTTATTTTTCATTTAGCTGGAGCAAAAGAGTTTAACAACTATAGAATTGAAAAATATGCTAACGAAATAGATGAATATTTTAATGATTATAAAAATCATAAAGTTATAAAATACTCAAAAAGGCTAAGAATAAAACAAGGGATTAGCTATAATGCAGTTATGTCGATGGCTTTAAATATTGAAATCAATGATGGTAAAATTAACTTTAAGGAAGGACTTACAGAAGATAGCATGGAAGACAGATGGAAAGGTAAAGACTATAAATTTTTATCATTACTAAATGATTTTTATAATTCGTCTAATTTCCATCAGTTTTATATGAATCATACTGAATTATACTTAGCAACAGGTAAAAGTTTTGAAAAGCATTTAAATAAAGTTGATTTCAGCTGGTTTAATTCATTTTTTGGTGAATCGCCGAATGGTGAGTTTAAGGTAATCATGAGCCTAACAAATTGGGGAAATTACGGCATAAATATAAAATACCTGAATGGTAAGGAAAATATTTATGCTATAATGGGTGCGTGGCAAACAGACAGCTCAGGTATTCCTGCTTATAACGATAACGTAATAAATACTATTATACATGAGTTTAACCATTCTTTTTGTAATCAATTAATAACTGAAAATTATGCCTCGTTTGAAGATAAAGCTGAATACCTTTATTCCTTGGTTAAGCAAAAGATGATAAAGCAAGCTTACGGAAAACCAAAAACATTAATGTATGAGATTCTTGTTAGAGCATCAGTTATTAAATATTATCAATCTCATTTAACTGATGATTTTATTTCCGAAGAAGAAATTAATATCAGATTAGGAATAGAACGATCTAAAGGTTTTATATGGATTTCTGAACTTGTAGATAAGCTATCTGAATATGAAGAAGGAAACTACAAAACATTAAAAGAATTTATGCCTGAAATTGTTAATTTAAGCAACTCCTTAGATATTGACAATCTGTTTGAAGAATATGAAAACAATTGCCCCAAAATAGTTTCAACAAACATTAAAAATGGGGATAAAAATGTTGACCCTAATTTAAAACAATTAATAATTTCATTTGACAGACCTATGATTGATGGGAAAGAAGGATTGGCATTTGGAAAACATGGCAAAGAAAGATTCCCAGAAGTTGTAGATGCAAAATGGAATGAAATGACTGATCAATGGTTCATTAATATTAAATTAGAACCCAATAAAAAATACTCTATCAATATTCCATCAGTATGGTTTTATGGGAAAGAATCATATAACAACCTTTTGCAATCATATTCACTTGATTTTAAAACTGCGAAATTATAATAAAAAAAGCGCAACTAAACTGTTGCGCTTTCCATTTGATATATTTCTTTTGGTTCGATTACCGGCTCTTCTATTCCTAGTATTTTAGCTGTTTCTTTTCTTGTTTCACGACATAATTCGGGATTATCAACTAAAGAAAGCCCGTATGTTGGAATCATTTCTTTAATTCTATTTTTCCATTCCTCTGATTCCATTTTTTGGGGGAAACACTTTTCTAATACATCAAACCCTATTGATACAGCAGTTGAAGCTCCTGGTGATGCCCCTAGCAGTGCAGCCAGAGTTCCGTCTTCGCTATTTATTATTTCAGTACCCAACTTTAACACACCACCTTTTTGTTTATCCTTCTTCATTATCTGAACACGTTGGCCAGCAGTATAAAGCTCCCAATCTCCTTCTTTTGCGTCAGGAAAATATAATTTTAAAAATTTCAACCTATCCTTTTTCGATTGCATTACTTGTCCAACTAAATATTTAATCAGCCCAAATTCATTTATAGCTACAGCCAACATTGGTTTAATATTATGAATTCGTAATGATTTTAATAAATCCCAGAACGATCCCGATTTTAAAAATTTTGTCGACATTCCGGCATACGGACCAAACAATAATGATTCTTCACCGTCAATTCGTCTTTCATCTAAATGTGGCATCGACATAGGTGGAGAACCAGCAGCAGCTTTTCCATATACTTTCGCTTTATGTTGGTCGATAATATCTTTATTTAAACAACGCATAAATTTCCCACTAACAGGGAAGCCACCATAGCCTTTACCTTCTTTTATTCCAGATTTCTGTAATAAAGGTAATGATCCTCCTCCTGCTCCAATAAATATAAATTTAGCATGATCCTTAACTGTTTTCCCAGTAGAGTTATTCTTAACTTTTATTTTCCATGAACCATCTGCTTGCTTTTTAATCGCTTTAACCTGATGATTTGTATGTAATTCGAATCCTTTATGTTTTTTTAAAAAAGAAATAATTCCCTTTGTAATAACATCAAAATTAACATCTGTTCCTGCTTCCATTCGAGTAACTCCCATTTTTTCAGACCTGTCTCTGTTTTTCATCATCATAGGAACCCATTTAGCAATCTCATCAAAGTCTTCTGAGTATTTCATGTCTTCAAAAAGGGCATATTTTGTCAATGCTTCATGCCGTCTTTTTAGAAACGACATATTTTTTTCGCCCCACACAAAACTCATATGTGGCACTCTTTTGATAAATAATGTATCTTCAGGTAAAAAGTTTTCTTGCTTTAAATAAGACCAAAACTGCCTTGAAATCTCAAAAGATGAAGCAATTTGTAATGCTTTATCAATATTAATCGACCCATCTTTTTGCTCAGGAGTATAATTTAACTCACAAAAAGCTGAATGTCCAGTACCTGCATTATTCCAGGAATCAGAACTTTCAGCAGCCACATTCTCTAATTTTTCATACATTGTAATTTGTGCTTCGGGCATTAACTTTTTCATGATTGCCGCTAAGGTTGAACTCATTATTCCCGATCCAATAATTATAACATCTTTCATATCAATAAATTTTAGTTTCTAAATTAGATGTATAAAAACATGTAAATATATACAAATGTAATTCACTAATCCAAATTTACTATTTCGCTAATAATGTGAGCTTTGTGTTGTTATTTAATTAACGGTCTCGTGTAAAAAAGCACATTAGTAAAGGCATTCAGACATTTTTTAAATTCTGATTTATAACATCAAAAATATCCATAGTATTGATGAATTTTAAATTACATTTGCAGCGATTCTTATGATAATAAACAATTATTGTTATTAAACTGTTGAATAGTTAAAATATAAAGCCAAGATGTACGGAAAAATTAAAGATCATTTAAAAGCAGAATTAGAAGCAATTGAAAGCGCTGGATTATATAAAAAAGAGAGAATAATCACAAGCGCGCAAAAAGCTGATATTAAAGTAAATACAGGGCAGGAAGTTTTAAATTTTTGTGCAAACAATTACCTTGGACTGTCAAATCATCCAAGATTAATTCAAGCAGCTAAAGATGCTATGGATTCACATGGTTATGGAATGTCATCGGTACGTTTTATTTGTGGAACGCAAGATTTACATAAAGAACTGGAAAAGCGTATTGCTGATTACTTTGGAACGGAGGATACAATCCTTTATGCAGCTGCCTTTGATGCAAATGGTGGTTTGTTTGAACCAATCTTAACAAGCGAAGACGCTATTATATCTGACACATTAAATCATGCTTCAATAATTGATGGTGTAAGACTATGCAAGGCTCATCGATTTAGATATGAGTCTGCAGATATGGAAGATTTGGAGGATCAATTAAAAATAGCTCAAACCCATCGTTTCAGATTAATAGTTACTGATGGAGTTTTTTCTATGGATGGGCACGTGGCTCCTATGGATAAAATTTGTGAATTAGCAGAAAAATATGATGCATTAGTAATGGTTGACGAATGCCATTCGGCTGGTGTTGTAGGTGAAACAGGGAATGGAGTTTCTGAATTATATAATTTAAGGGGTAAAATAGATATTATCACCGGAACATTAGGAAAAGCGTTTGGTGGAGCCATTGGTGGATTTACTACTGGTAGAAAAGAAATTATTGATATGCTTCGTCAGAGATCTCGTCCTTATTTATTTTCAAACTCTATACCACCTGCTGTTGCTGCTGCTGGAATTGAAGTGTTTAAAATGCTTAAAGAATCAAACGAATTGCATGACAGACTGGTTGAAAACACCAGGTATTTCAAAGAAAAAATGATTGCTGCAGGTTTTGATATTAAGCGTAGCGAATCAGCAATTTTAGCTGTTATGCTATATGACGCAAAATTATCTCAAGATTTTGCTGCAAAGCTTTTAGATGAAGGTATTTATGTAATTGGATTCTATTACCCAGTAGTTCCAAAAGAACAGGCTCGTATCAGAGTTCAAATATCTGCAGGTCATTCTAAAGAACAATTAGATTTTGCTGTTGCTGCATTTACCAAAATCGGAAAAGAAATGAATATTTTAAAATAATTTATATTACTTAAAATAAGAAAAGCCGGCAAATATGAACTGCTGGCTTTTCTTATTGAGTAAATATATTTATTACTGGTTCTCTTGCACTGCTTCTTGTATTGCGATAATAATATTTCTGGCAGTCTCAATGTCATTTACATAAATATTAAAATCACTTTCGAAATTTTGTGTTTCACCATCTTTATAAACCTTAATTATTTTTGAATTATAATTTGTTTCTAAATGAACTGATAGTTTTTTTCCTAAAATATAATAATTCACTTTATTTGGATTTATATCTGACAAATTAAACTCATAAATATATTCGGTTATTTTATCATTTTTTACTTCTTTTATGGTTAGCCTTAATTTATTGTTATCAGCTTCAATTTCCTCTAGACTTTGTGTATATGTTGCATCATCAATCGTAACCTCACCTACATTTTCAATTAACCAATTGATTTTATTATCCAGATTATCTTCTGGAACAAGTCTTGCAATATTTTCTTCACAAATCGGGATAGCTTTTTTAAGGATGTGCTCAAGTAATCTTGCGTTTTCAGCATCTTCACACATGATCATTAAATCGTCACTATAATTTTGCTGTAAATCATCTTTATATACCTTTATTAACTTATCACCACCTTTTATTTTAAATACAATGTCGAATTTCTTGCCAATAATTTTATAATCAATTGTATTTAAGTTTATATCAGATAAATTAAATTCAAAGCGTTCATCAATTCTCTTTTTTGTATCGTCTGTAACAATATTATAAGACGATATACAATTGCTATTAATCGTTTGACTATACGTTTTGTCATCAATTATTACTTCTTTTACGTTTTGGCTTAATAAAGATGTTGCCGTACTCATATCTTCAATCGATGGAAGTGCGTTTTTAACATTGTCTTCTGCTAAAGGAATTGCTTGATTTAAAATGTATCTTAACCATCGGGCATTTTCAATGTTGAATGCAATGATATCTGCCTTATAAGTATAATTTGATAATTGACCATCTTTAAAACTCTTAATAAGTTTTCTTCTTCCTTTTGTCTCAAAAATTACAGAAAACGTTGTTCCGGTAATCTTAAAGTTTATAGAATTATTATTAATATCAGCAATATTAAATTCAAAACGTTCTGTGTTTGACGATTTTGAAGTTGTTTTTATAATTTCTAATGTTACATTACCAACTATCGATTCATTTTTTGTTAGCACCTGCTGATAAGAAACATCATTAATGCTAACATCTTTTACGTTTTCAATAATCCATGCTATTTTCTCATCATAAGTATTTAACTGAAATTTGTTATCTGTAATATCTTTCGCAACAGGAATCGCTTTTTTTATCAATTCTTTAATGTTTCGAGCATTATCAATGTCTTTAGCATAAATCTTTACTATTTTATCATATGAGTCGAGTTCCCCATTTTTTAAAACAGTCACTAAACGTTGATTATTATCAACTATTAACTGAACAAACATCATTTCTCTTTCTGTAACTTCTCTCACCATTATTGGGTCCATGTCAGAAAGGTTAAACTCGTAAATAAATTCAGTTCTTGATCCTTTTGTGTCAACTTGTCCTATTATTAAACTAAGAACACCGGGCTCTTTAATTTTTATTTCTTGTTCATAAGTATACTTTTTTGTACTTACTTCTTGAACACTTTCATTTAATTCATTTACTATGTTACTAAAATCATCGGTTTGCGCCTTTAAGCTCAGTGTCGAAAATAAACAAGTTAAAATAGCGATTGCAATTGTGAGTTTCTTCATGATAAATTGGGGTTTTTGATTTTCTTATTACTCCTTACATTAAATATTCTCTTAAAACGAAATAAAAATCTCACCTAAGAATAAGGTAATCATAAAATTAAAAATAAATTTTTACTGGGAAAGAATATATTGAAAAACTTTTCTTAATTTTTTTAAACAATATAGTATTAAAATAATCTGTAATTTGATGCCAAGTAATCCTGGATGGAAATATATTTCTGCGCTGAAATAATCATTTTTATAAAAATATAGTCGGTATATTGAAAGCACACCAATATTATATTTTCATTTTTTATGTCTTCCTTTAAATTATTTAAAAATTGTGTTTAAATATGATTCCAGGCTAAGATTAAAATCTGCTGGACTTTCGTAAAAAAACATATGAGCAGCGTCTTTAATTTCTTGGGCTCTTCCCTTCCAAATATTTGGCACTTCAATTTCTTTAATTGTTTTATTACTAATCATTTGGTCGAACTCGCCAAAATATAAAGCAATAGGTTCATCTATGCTTTTTAATATTTCTATTTGATCTTTGTAATTGCTGTCTGTTAGTGATTTAAAAAAAACTTCTCTCGTTTTTAAATCTGCTTTCCGAATTATTTCAGGTATAAAATCAGGATACTGAGTATTTTCTTCAACAAATAAACTGGCAATCTGATGTACTTCACTACTATCCACTCCTGCTTTTGATATTAAATTTATCGTTGATTTATTCAAAAAAACTCCTTCGCTAAAAGGGTTAGCCATGGGTACTGAGCCTAATAATATTAGACCTTTGGGACTGCTTAATTTATTATACGCATTTAATATTATATTTCCACCAAAATCATGACCTGCAAAAACAGCATTTTCAATATTTAAACCATTGCAAAAATCTACTAAAAACTCACTTAATCCATTCAGAGAATAATCTATATCAGGTTCTTTAGATGCTTCAGAATTTCCATATCCAACTAAATCTAGAGCAATGAAACGGAATTGGTAAGATAAAACCGAATCTATCAATTGCCTAATATAAATTGAAGAACTAGATGATGTTCCATGAACAAAAATAACAACATTACCTTCTTTCTTAGTTTCATAATAACTAATACTATTCCCTTTTATATTAATTCTATTTTGTTTCATATGATTAAATATTGATAATATATAAATTTACGAAATCTTTGAATGTCAGTCAAATAATATAATAGAACTTTACATTTCCAAATGATGCCAACTGGCAAATACAAACAATTATTAATATCTTTATTTAATTAAACCATTCTTAAGGCTCATGAAATGTTTATTTAGCATAATAGTAATGTGTATCTATACTGCTTGTTATTCTCAAAAGCTTGAGCCGGAATTATATAAAAGTTGCCATAGGAATAAAAGCAATATAGAAATATATTATAACCCCTTATTAGACAATTATGATTTAAAGTTTGTAAAGCTTGATCTCGAAGTTTCAGACTTATCAACTTTTATTAAAGGGAATGCTACACTAGGCGCAACAGCTGCCTTAAACCTAGATACATTAATATTTGATTTTAGTGATGAGATGATTATTGATTCAATGTTTGTGAATGATGTTAAAGTTAATTTTTTACATATCAATAATATAATACAGTATATATTCCCATTTACTATAAATGCAGGCGATGAATTTGTTGCACAAATTTATTACCATGGGATACCAGATGTTGCCGGGCGCGGTGTAACAAATGCATTTTCAACACAATGGAATAAAAGTGTAACCTGGTCATTATCTGAATCTTTTCATGCTTATGAATGGTGGCCTTGTAAACAAGTTTTATCAGATAAAATTGATTCCACATTTATTTTTTTAACATGCGATAATAATTGCAAGGCAGGATCTAATGGTTTATTAACAAATGAAGTTGATTTGCCAAATAATAAAAAAAGATTTGAATGGAAAACTTTCTACCCAATTAATTATTATCTGATCTCCTTTGCAGTATCAGAATATCAAGATTACAGTTTTTTTGCCTATCCGAATGGTTCAGATCCAATTCCTGTTCAAAATTATATATATAATAGTGCTAATTGTTTAGATTATTATAAACCTGAAATAGATAAAACAGCCTCTTTAATTGAACTATTTAGTGAAAAGTTTGGTTTGTACCCTTTTTATAACGAGAAATATGGTCATTGCTTAACTACTTTAAGCGGCGGCATGGAACATCAAACCATGACCACTCTTGGAAGTTTTTCATTTAATTTAGTAGCACATGAACTGGGACATATGTGGTTTGGTGATTATGTAACGTGTGCAAGCTGGCAAGACATATGGATAAATGAAGGATTTGCTTCTTATACAGAGTATGTTGCATTGGAAAATTTATATTCAAAAGAAGATGCCGCAGACTGGATGCAATCAGCGCATACAACAGCTTTAACACAAGCAAACGGAAGCATTTATGTTCCATTTGAAGATGCTGCTGATGAAAATCGAATATTCAGTTCCAGTTTATCCTACAAAAAAGGAGCCGCAATTATCCACACACTTAGAAATGAAATTAATAATGATGAACTGTTCTTTGCTTCAATTCGAAGTTATTTAAACCAATATTCTGATAGTGTTGCTACGGGAGAAGATTTTAAAAATGTAATAGAAACAGAAACAGACTTAAATCTGGATTCATTCTTTAACCAGTGGTATTATGGAAAAGGCTATCCCCAATTTAATGTTGAATATTCACAATTTAATGACTCTCTTACTTTAAATATTTTTGAAACAACATCTTCATCAGAAACTCCATTATTTCAGGTCCATGTTGATTATAAAATTAATTATCAGGGAGGAGATACCACAATACGTTTTTTCCAGTCAGAAAATGAGAAAATACTTAAAATACCCTTCAAATATTATATAACAAGCATTGAGGTAGATCCAAACAACTGGATTTTAAATAATGAAGGATATGTAAGAAATACTGACAATACATTATACAAAATAAATTTTTGTAAAATATATCCAACAATTGCTGCCGATTATCTTTGGGTTGAATTTAATACAAAGCTTTACAATAACATTAAAACCATTAAAATATATAATTTAAATGGAAGTCTCTTAAAGACATTTAAAACAAACAACACTAAATATGCCTTAGATTTAAATTTCCTGAGCACGGGACTTTATTTGCTTAAATCAGAATCAGGAAGTTTACATGAAACGTATAGATTTATAAAACAATAAGCATTAGTCAAACATAATAATTTGTATTACGTATACAATATAGAACTCTACCTATCATTAAATTGATACATGCCAAAACCATAATTCTAATTTTAAGGAGGTGTTCTTATGAATAAAAATTTTATATGTCCGCGTTGTAAAGCTTATCTTAATGTAGGCAAGCACATCGTTTTAACTGTTCGTGCAAACCATGGAGATTCAGGAATCGTTTTTTTAAATCCAGAAATAGGGAATTATACTACAGAAGTTAATCCTGAATTTAAAGTGAAATCGGGTGAAAAATATGATTTTTCCTGTCCGGTTTGTCATGAAAAATTAGCTGCTGATGTGCATGATAACCTATCAAGAATTATAATGATTGATGAAAAAGGTGATGAGTATGAGATTCTATTTAGTAAAATTGCCGGTGAAAAAAGCACCTATAAGATAATAGGAGAATCTGTCGAGATATTTGGAGAACATCACTCAAACTACATCGATTTTATTAGTCTTAGTTACAATAAATAAAAAAAGGGGTTTGAAACCATCGAGTGGTTTCAAACCCCTTTTTTTTAATCTCCATGAATTGGCTTAAACCCATTCCCTAATACTTCATGTGCATCAATTACAGTCATAAAAGCATATGGGTCAATATCTTTAATAAAATCTTGTAAAATAGCTTGTTCTCTTCTATTTACATTTGTGAAAATTATTTTCTTTTCCAAGCCTTTATACATTCCAACTCCATTTATTAAGGTGCCTCCACGATTTAAATCGGTAATAATTTTATCTCTGATTTCTTCATATTTATCTGAAATAATAAACAATGCTTTGTCGTAACTAATCCCCTGCATCGTTGCATCAATCACTTTACCGGTAATATAAATAACTATCCATGAATATAAAGGAATTTTCCAATCTTTAAAAACGATCAATCCCACAAGCACAATAACGGAATCAACCATAATTAATAATATCCCTAGCGACATTTTAGTATATTTGGCTGCAATCATTGCAATAATATCAGAACCTCCCGACGTTGCTTTCGATTTAAATATAAGTGCCAGACCAAATCCAATTAAAACACCACCAAAAACACATGATAAAAGAACATCATCAACCAGTGCACCATTAAATCTTTCGTCAAGGAAGTCGATAAAAATAGATGATAATACAAAACCAATAACCGTTTTTACTCCAAAACGCGGTCCTAAAACTTTAATTCCAATTATGGTTAGGGGAATATTAAGCATAAGTCCTACAAAGCCAATACCCAAACCATCACTAAATATGGGATCTTTAAGGAAAGGTACTTTTATACCTTCTCCCATAATTTCGGCAGTAATATTTTTAACAACAATACCAATACCATAAACTCCTCCAGGAACAATTTTATGAGGATCGATAAAATAAACAAATCCTGCTGCTAAAATAAATGAACCTATAGCTATTAAGGTGTAGCTATAAAACCATTCTTTTGAAAGAAATTTTTCTTTTGTAATAAATGTCATTTTTATAGATTTTTAAGTTTTTCAGCTTTAAAATTGAGTGGCAAAAATATATTTTTTAACTAATATATAGAAACATTATTACTAAATCAACATAAAAAAACAAGGAGCATAACTCCTTGTTCAATAATATATTATATTTAACTGGATTTTATCCTCCAGTTGCACTAAAACTTCCATAACGGCTTAAGTCTGTCCTTGGATTAACAACCATTACGGGGATCTTTGCTGTATTTGCAATAATATACTGCTCCTGAGCTCCTAACACATAATCTGTTATTCCAATTCCCTTGGTTGTCATAATAAGGATCATATCTGCATCAACTTTTTTAGCATAAGCAATTGATTCTTCTGCCGAATTACTACCTTCAATTCTGTGCAATTCGTAATCGCAGTCATATTTGTCAAGTATCTTTTCTGCAAAGTGAACATTAGCCATTAATTTAGAATTTAATGACTTATCCTTTAATGTAGGTACAATAATATTAATTTTAACATCAAAATACTTAACTAAAAACAAGGCCCATTGTAACTTTTGTTTTGCTTCACTTCTATAATCTAATGGGAAAACAACATGTCGGAAAGTATCTTTCTTTGTTGGTGGTTCTTGAACCACAATAAAAGGAATTTTTGAACCTACTATTACTTTTAATGCGTAACTTCCAGTAAATTTCTGCATTCCTTTAATACCATGTGTTCCCATAATAACCATACTGACATTATTTTCAGAAGCATAATCAGAAATCACATGAAATAAACTTCCTTCCAGAACAAGAGGTGTTAACTCTACTTCATATTTTTCAGATAATTTCTCAATGTCTTTATTAAGTTCATCTAATGCTTCTTCACCCTTTTTTAGGGTCTTAGCGACATGAATTAATGTAATTGTGTTATTCAGTCTTTTTGCAATTTTTACAGCATGTTGTAACGCTGATTCAGCAACTTCAGTAAAATCCCAAGGAACTAATAAAATGTCTTTTTCCATTACTTTAAAGGTTTATATATTGAACCTAAAACATTATTTTGCTTTGAAAAGTTAAACAAATCTGTACTCATTTGCAAAACTTTTTTCAAATTAATAATTTTTACACAATAAATATACAAAAACTGAGTCATTAATCTATTACGATTTTCAAGATAATATTTTAATATTTGCCAGCTATTTATAAACATTTAATTGAATTATTATTTTCTTTGCAAAAAAATCCGATTGTGTGTAATAATTATTGTTTTTTAAAAACTAACTGTAAAATTTAATCATTTAAATATATTTAAACTTATGAAAATTAAAACATTGCTAACAACTCTATTGCTATTAGCCTTTACTAGTGGAATTTTTGCACAGGCTAATAAAATTGAATTTGAAGAATACGACCTGGACAATGGTTTACATGTTATTCTTCATCAAGATAATAGTTACCCACTTGTAGTAGTTACAATTACTTATCATGTTGGTTCGAAAAATGAAAGACCGGAGAGAACAGGTTTTGCACATTTCTTTGAACATCTTATGTTTGAAGGATCAGCAAATATTCCACGTGGTGAATATTCTAAAATTGTCGACAAAGCCGGTGGCGAATTAAATGCTAATACTACATGGGACAGAACTTATTTCTATGAAATCCTTTCTTCAAATCAGTTAGAATTAGGTTTGTGGTTAGAATCAGAGCGTATGTTACATCTTAATGTTGACTCAATTGGTGTAGCAACACAAAAAAAAGTTGTCACAGAAGAGATAAAGCAACGAGAAGATAATCAACCATATATGAGCTTCCAGCGCGAGATTGTAAAACGTGCCTTTGAAGTACATCCTTACCAATGGACGGTGTTGGGTAAAGCGGATCATATTATGGCAGCAACAGAAGAAGACTATAAATCATTTTATGATGAGTTTTATGTGCCAAACAATGCTGTTTTAACTATTGTTGGTGATATTGATTTTGATAATGCAAAAGTTCTTATAGAAAAATATTATGGTGATATTCCTGCAGGTGATAAGAATATCTATCGCCCAAATCAGGTAGAACCTATAAAAAGCAAAGAAATACGTGATACTATTTATGACAATATTCAATTGCCTGCGGTATTTCAGGCATACCACACACCTAAAAATGGAACAGAAGACTATTATGCAGTTGACATGTTAGGAACCCTATTGTCTGGTGGTGAAAGTTCTAGGTTTTACAAGGTATTAGTGGATGAAAAACAATTAGCAATGCAAGCTGCTTCATTCCCATTCCCATATGAAGATGCTGGATTAGCATATGTTTTTGCTTTACCTAATATGGGAGTTGAGTTAACAGATCTTGAAGCTGCAATGGATGCAGAAATTGAAAAAGTTCAAAATGAATTAATTTCTGATGAAGAACTACAAAAGCTTAAAAACCAATATGAAGCAAATCATGTGAATGGCAATGCATCACTTGAAAACAGAGCTTATAGTATGGCTATTAACTATACTTTCCATAAAGATGCTAATTTAATAAATACAGAAATAGATAAATACCTTGCTGTTACTAAAGAAGATATAATGCGCGTTGCAAAAAAATATTTTAGAAACGATAATAGAGTGGTATTATATTACTTGCCAAAATCACAACAATAACTTTTAAAAATAATAGTATGAAAAATATAAAAGCAGTCATAATATTAATATTAGCATTTTTTGTAACAAATATTGCAAATGCTCAATTAGACAGAAGTGTGCAACCCAAACCAGGACCTGCTCCTGAGTTTAAGATTGGAGAATACCAAACATTTACCTTAGATAATGGATTAAAAGTAATTGTAGTAGAAAATAATAAAGTCCCAAGGGTTTCATATCAACTTACTGTTGATGTTGATCCTATTTATGAAAAAGATGCAATAGGATATGTTTCAATGACAGGGAATTTATTAAGAGCAGGTACTACAAACAGAACAAAAGTTGAAATTGATGAAGCTATAGACTTTATTGGTGCGGATTTATATACATTTCAAAATGGCTTATATGGATTAACCTTAACAAAACATAAAGATGAGTTTCTTCAAGTATTATCAGATGTTTTGTTAAATCCAACTTTCCCTGAAGATGAAATTGAAAAAACAAAGAAACAAAGCATTTCTGGTCTAGTTTCATCCAAGACTAATCCTGGGTTTATTGCCAACAGAGTTGGCCAAAAATTACGTAATGGAAATCACCCATATGGTGAAATTGAATCTGAAAAAACAATTGAAAATATTTCCAGAGATCTTTTAGTTAATTATTATAATAAATATTATAAGCCAAACACATCTTATCTTGTAATTGTTGGCGACATTACTTTAAAAGATGCTAAAGAAGATGCTGAAAAATATTTCGGATCATGGTCTAAAGGAGAAGTTCCTCAACACGAATATCAGTTCCCTAATAAAAACATCGGAACTCGTGTTGCATTAGTTCATAAAGAAGGTGCTGTACAATCTTACATAAATATTACATATCCTGTAAATCTAAAAGTTGGTGATAAAGATGCGATTCCTGCTATTATTGCTAATAATGTACTGGGTAGTGGTGTTTTCTCGGCTCGTTTACTTGCTAATTTAAGAGAAGATAAAGGTTATACTTATGGGGCATATTCTAGTTTATCAAGAGATCCTTTAGTAGGTAACTTTAGAGCTTATGCACAAGTGGGAACTGATGTTACCGATGATGCCGTTAATCAATTTATAATTGAAATGAACAGGATGAAAACAGAACAGGTAGATAAAGAAACATTAAATCTTTTCAAAACAGTTTTAACCGGTGATGTGGCACGTTCTTTAGAAGATCCTCAGACAATTGCAAGGTTTGCTGTAAATACATTGAAATATAATCTGCCAAAAGATTATTATCAAAAGTATTTTGAAAATATAGATGCGGTTACTCCTGAACAAATACTGGAAATATCAAAAAAATACATTGATGCTGATCAGGCTATTTTAGTTGTAGTTGGTGACAAAGAAAAAGTATATGAATCTTTAAAGAAATATAGTTCATCGGGTAAAGTTGAATTATATGATATGTATGGAAATCCAATTAAAGAAGAAGTAAAAAAGGAGATTCCGGAAGATATAAATGCAGAAAACATCATAGAGAAGTACATTGAAGCAATCGGTGGTAAAGAAAAGCTTGAGCAAATTAATGATATTACATTAGAAGCTACAACAAGTGTTAATGGCATGGAAATTAAGCAAAAAACCATCATGAAAGCTCCTAATAAGTACGCAATGATAATGTCGATGAACGGCAATGAAATGATGAAACAAATGTTTAATGGCGAGCGTGCTATTATGAAAAGTTTTCAGGGAGAACAAGAAATAGTTGGAGAAGAGCTGGAAAATTTAAAAATTGATGCTACTATAAATAATGAATTGAAATACAAAGAACTAGGCGTAGAATTAACCCTTGAATCAATAGAAAGCATTGATGGAAAAGACGCTTATAAAGTTAAAGTTGTAAATCCAACCGGAAAAACAACTTTTGATTTTTATGATCTTGAAACAGGTCTAAAAGTACTTTCAAAAGAAACAATTACAGCTCCACAGGGAGAATTTACTCAAATGCAGGCTTTTTCTGATTATCAGGAGGTAGATGGAATCTTATTCCCATTTGTTATTACAATTTCTGGTGTTCAAAATATGGAATTAAAAATGGAATCAATAAAAATCAATATCGGTTTAGAAGATGATCTTTTTTAATGCTCTGCTAAAATTTATTTAGAACATAAAAAATATCGGGGATTAAAAAACCCCGATATTTTTATATTATAAAATAAGCCTTAACTCTATATCTTACCTTTCAGTTTCTCTTCTAGTTCTTTAATTTTATTATTAGCAGAATCCAGTTTAATTTGCCAAACAATTTCTCTTTCTTCAAACTCAACAATCCTGGATTCAATTTCTTCTGCTTGTTTTTGCGATTGTTCTAATAATTTTTCTACTTCTTCATTTTTTCTGGTTGATTCTTCCTGTGTAGCTTGCAGTTCCTCCATATTTTGCCGCATTTCTTCTTCTTGTGCTGCCATCTCTTCAGCTTGTTGTTGAGATCTTTCCAAAAGCTCATTTGTTCTAATATTTACCCTTACAGACTGTAATGTAGAAGCAATACTTTCAGCTAATTTTTCAACAAATTCTATTTCATGTTTCTCAAAAATATTGAAAGATGCTATTTCAATAACTCCAAAAAGGTTTTCCTCAATCTTTAATGGTACAATCAATAAACTATTTGGGTTTGCACCTCCTAAACCAGAAGTAATTTCAATATAATCTTGTGGAATATCTGTCATAAATATTGTTTTTTTCTCGATTCCACAAATTCCTACAAGGCCTTCTCCCATCTGAATATGTTTTTGTAAATATTTTCTTCTATCGTATGCAAAAGCAGAAAGCAAAGAAAAATGCACATTCTCAACATCTTCATCGTTTAAGATAAATAATCCTCCCTGGTTTGCCTTTAAATAGTTTATCAGATTCTTTATAATTTCTGTAGCAAGATTTTCAAGGTTATCATTATTTTGACGTAAAATGTCAGCAAATGTTGCTAATCCTTCATTAGCCCAACGCCTTTTTTCGTCTTCTACTTTTCTTTTTTCTTCTTCTTTTCTCGCATTAATTAAGCTATTTCTCATTTCGATTAATGCAGATCCTAATATGTCCTGATCACTTAATAAGGTAAAGTCATAATCTAAATTTCCTTGTTTTATGTTATTTGCAAAATCAACCTTTTTGTTTAACCCATCGATCGATTCATTTAAAGTGTTGGCCATTTGCTCAATTTCATCACCAGAATTTATCTGGACTTTCATGCTTTTATCTATTCTACCTTTTGATAAATCCATTAAAAGCTTTGTAATATTATTTAATGGATTTGTTATATTCTTACTAATAATAGCAATTACAAGAACCAATAAAAGAATGCCAATAACACCTACTAACAATGAAATTCTAAAATTTCGATTTGCATCTTCCATTACTACATCAATAGGTACAGAAATAGCAATTGACCATGGTGTTTCAGTAAAAGCTACACTAACCGGAGCATATGAATAATATGTTTTAACACCATTTATATCTTTAGAAATATAACTAAACTCATCCCCTTTTTTAACTCTTGTTTTAATCTTAAATTCTTTATTATCATCAGGAAATATTTCATCCACTGGGATATTTAAGAATTCTTTATTAGGATGACCTGATACTACTCCATTATTTGATAAAAGAAATGCATAACTACCCTTGAAAGGCTTAATTTTTTCAACAATCTCTTGAAGTTGACCTAATGTAATATCAAATGATACAACAGCAACAAATTTGCCATCCTCAACTAATGGTGAATTTAAGCTGGTCATTAACAATGACTCTGTTTTGTCACCAGTAACAACATCAAAATAGGGCTCATTAATAGATGGAATAAGTGTACTCTTTGTTTCAAGATATAACTCTGAATCGCCATTCATGCTTCGATACTCTTGAATATCTTTTATAACTCCATTAAGTCTCCAGTAAGAGTGACTTATTCTCCCATATGATTTCTCCCAGGTTGAATCAATCATACTTAACTCCCAACTATCCCACAAACCATAAATACTTGGATTATTATCATACACATTTAAATACATCTTGTGTAATTGCTCATGCCACTGATCAATGGGATAATCCTTATAAATACGGAACGCATCAGTTAATGATTTAACGGCACCCATATTAACATCCAACAATGCCTTCATATCCTTTGCTGCTTCTTTAGCTATGCTTTGTGTTTTTATGATGGCATCATCATAAGCTTTTTTTCGTGCATTAAAACTAATATACCCAACAGCTGTAATATATATTATTATAGATGATGAAATAATGAATAACTGAATTTTCAGCTGTATTTTAAGCTTTAGTTTCATTGGTGTTATGTTAGTGTTTTATTATTACTTTTAACTTTCTTTTCTATTGCTTCTTTTCAATTCTTCTTCACGCTCTTTCATTTCTTCTATCACATTTTTTAAGTGCTCTTCTTTTCTTCTCATCTCTTCTTGAGTAGCTTGAAGTTCCTCCATGTTTTGGCGCATTTCTTCTTCCTGGGCTGCCATTTCTTCTGCTTGCTGTTGAGATTTCTCAAGCAATTCATTGGTTCTAATATTTATTCTAACAGAAGAAAGTGTAGATGCAATACTTTCTCCTAAGTTTTCAACAAATTCAATTTCATGTTTTTCGAATTCATTAAAAGATGCGATCTCAAGAACACCAAGGATCTCATTCTCGAGTTTTAATGGAACAATTAATAAACTTTTGGGATTAGCTCCACCCAAGCCAGAGGTTATTTCAATATAATCTTGAGGAATGTCGGTCATATAAATTGTTTTCTTTTCAATTCCACAGATTCCAACCAATCCTTCACCTAACTGAATATGTTTTTGCAAATATTTTCTTCTGTCATATGCAAACGCAGATAGCATCGAAAAATGAATGTTTTCTTTATCATCATCATTTAAGATAAATAATCCTCCCTGGTTTGCCTTTAAATAACTTATCAGATTCTTTATAATTTCTGTAGCAAGGTTTTCAAGATTATCATTGTTTTGGCGCAGAATATCAGCAAATGTTGCTAATCCTTCGTTGGCCCATCGGCGTTTTTCATCTTCAATTTTTCTTCTTACTTCTTCTTCTCGTGCTTTAATCAGGCTATTTCTCATTTCAATTAAAGATGAACCCAGGATATCATCTTGACTTAAGAGATCAAATTTATAATCTAAATTTCCTTGTTTGATATTGTTTGCAAAATCAACCTTTTTATTCAATCCATCAATCGATTCGTTTAGTGCATTGATCATTTCTTCTATTTCGTCGCCAGTATTGATTTTCATTTTCATTTGATAATCAATATGACCTTTACCAACACGTTTTAATAAACTGGTAATTTTAACTAAAGGATTCGTAATGTTTTTACTAATTAAGTAAACAATAAATGATATTAGGAGAATACCTATTAATCCAACAAGTAAAGAAATTTTAAAATTATTATTTGCCTCTTGCATTATTGTATTTACAGGAATAGATATTGCTATTGACCATGGAGTATTTGTATTGCCAATACTAATTGGAGCATATGAAATATAAACTTCATTTCCATTTTTGTCCTTTGACAAATAGTTAAAGGCTTTTCCATTTTCAATGTTTTTTTTAATTTTATATACCTTATTATCTTCTGGAAAAACTTCTTCTATTTTTGTATTTAATACTTCTTTATTAGGGTGACCAACAATTGTACCTCCATGTGATACAATAAATGCATAGCTTCCATCAAAAGGCTTTATTTTTTCAACTAATTCCTGAAATTGAAGTAAAGTAATATCAAAAGCAACAACTGCAACAAATTTTCCCTTATCAACAACCGGAGATTTTAAACTTGTCATCATTAATGCTTCTCTAGAACCATCGGTAACTACATCTAAATAAGGTTCATTAATCGAAGGTTCTAACACCGTTTTTGTAAGTGCATAAATCGGCGAATCGCCATCCAGACTTCTTAGTTCTGTTTGTTCTTTAATTGTATTATTTTCTCGCCAAAAAGTATGCGATATTCTACCATATGGTTTATCCCAATTAGGATCGATCATGTTTAGTTCCCAACTTGACCATAACGCATAAACATCTTTATTTTCAGAAAATACATTATAATACATTTTATGCACTAAAGCTTGCCATTCATCTTTTTCAAAATCTTTATATACTTTAAAAGCATCTGTTAAGGATATCAAAGCTGATAATTCTGAATCAAGTTTAGTTTTAACATCTTTTGCAACTTCTTTTACCTGATAGTTTGTTACTTCAATTGCATTATTGTATGCCATTTTTTTAGCCTTAAGACTAATAAATCCCACTGCAATTATATATACTATAAAAGATGAAACGATTATGAAAAGTTGTATTTTTTGTTGAATTTTTAATTTGATTTTCATTCTAATTGATGTTTAGCTTTCCATTTATTTAATCTGAAAATCAGTAATATTGTTAGAAATTTTTAAGATTTTATAGATATCCCCTTCAAGGTTTCTTATTGGAGTATAGGTTTCTGCAAACACATATCTTTTACCATTAATATTAACCCTTGAAGTTTCCTTAATAACTTTTCCGGATCTTAAATCTCTCCAAAATCTATCATATTCTTCTTTTTGTTTTTCGGTTAGATCCATGTTTCCTGAATGATGTGTACCAATAACTTCCTCTCTTGTTAATCCGAGTAAATTAAGATAATTATCATTTACACTTTTTATTATTCCATCAACATCATACTCTATTACATAGCTGGAAATATTAAGTGCTTCTACCAAGCCTTCCATTTCTGCACTTTTGCGTGTTGATTCTTCTTGAGTTGCTTGAAGTTCTTCCATGTTTTGGCGCATTTCTTCTTCCTGAGCAGCCATTTCTTCAGCTTGTTGCTGAGATTTCTCAAGAAGTTCGTTTGTTCTAATATTAATTCTGACTGATTGCAGGGTTGAAGCAATGCTTTCTCCAAGTTTTTCAACAAACTCTATTTCATATTTTTCAAGAACTCTAAATGAAGCTATCTCCATAACACCTAGAACATTGTCTTCTAATTTAAGAGGAACAATCAATATGCAATTAGGATTTGCTCCTCCCAAACCTGATGTAATTTCAATGTATTCTTGTGGTATATCTGTCATAAAAATTGTTTTCTTTTCAAGCGCACAGGTTCCCACCAAACCTTCGCCAACCATTATGGTTTTTTGTAAATGTTTCTTTCTGTCAAACGCGAAAGCAGCAAGCAGTTTAAAATGTATGTTTTCTTTATCATCATCATTTAAAATAAAAACTCCTCCTTGATTCGCCTTTAAATAATCAACCAGATTCATAATAATCTCAGAAGCTAATTCTTCCAAATTATCATTGTTCTGGCGTAAGATATCAGCAAACTGAGCTAATCCTTCATTTGCCCATCTGCGTTTCTCATCTTCATCCTTTCGTTTTTCTTCTTCTTCTTCAGCTTTTATGAGGCTGTCTCTCATTTCGATTAATGATTTTCCAAGAACATCATCGTTACTAAGCAAATCAAATTTTGCCGCTAATTCTCCTTTACCAATATGATTGGCAAATTCAACCTTTTTATTTAAGCCATCAATCGCTTCATTCAGTGCAACAGACATTTCTTCAATTTCATCTCCTGTTTCAATCTTTATTCGCATCTTATCATCGATATGTCCTTTGGCTACCAGTTTTAATAAATTAGTTATTTTAGATAAAGGATTCGTTATATTTTTACTTATAAACGCAATTACAATTCCCATTAATAATATGCCAATAATCCCAACAAGAACAGAAATTCGAAAGTTTCTATTGGCTTTTGCCATAATTGTCTTTTCAGGCACAGCAATTGCTATAGCCCAAGGTGTATCTGTTTCTCTTACAACAATAGGAGCATATGTAAAATATGTCTTTATCCCATCTTCGCTTTCGCTTGTGTAATTAAACTCCTGACCTTCTTTTATTTTTTCAGTGATATTATACTCGTAATTATCATCGGGAAAAACGTCATCTATTTTCTTATTTAATAAATTTTTATTGGGGTGTCCTGCAATAGCACCTTCGTTTGATACCATGAAAGCATAGCTTCCTTTAAAAGGTCTTATTTTCTCTACTAAATCCTGAAAACGATCTAATGTAATATCCATAGCGACAATGCCAACATATTTACCCTGTTCAATCATAGGGAAATTTAAACTGGTCATCAAAAATTTTTCAGCTTTATTTTCAGTAAACACATCTTCGTATGGTTCCCAAATAGATGGCAATGTCTTTGTTTTTATGGCTGCATATAGTTCCGGATCGCCTTCCAAACTTCTTGTTTCCCAATTACTTTTAACAATACCATTTTCTCTCCAATAAATAATTACAAACCTACCTGTTGGTTTATCCCAATCCGGATCAATTGCATTTAACTCCCAACTATCCCATAAACTGTATACATGTGGATTGTTTTTAAATACTTCGTTATACATTTTAGAAAATAGCTCTTTCCATTCGTTTTCTGGCAAATATTTATACGTATGAAAAGCACTTGCAAGAGTCTTTACAATCGTTAAATCAGCATCCAGTTCGGCTTTTATATCTTTTGCTGCTTCCTGTGCATGGCGATTCGTTAACTCTGTTGCATCACTATAAGCCATGTTTCGTGCATTAAAACTAATATAGCCAACTGCTATCAGATAAATTATGATTGATGCTGATATTATAAATATTTGTATTTTTTGCTGTATTTTAAACTTTAGCTTCATACCGGTACATATTAAAATTCAAAATCGGTTATTTCGTTTGTAATTTTTAAGATCTTATTTATCTTCCCTGCTTCATCTGCAATGGGTGTATAAACTTCAAGAAAAATCAATGTTTCTCCATTAACTAAATATTTTGATTGTTCTTTTCTTGTAATACCCATTCTAAGATCTTTCCAGAACTTATCGTACTCTTGTTTTTGTTTCTTTGTTAATTCCATTTTATCTGAATGGTGCAGCCCTACCACTTCTGATCTGTGTAAATTAAGTGCTTCCAGGTAAATTTCATTTACATTTGTGATATAACCATCAACATTATACTCAACAATACCACTTGATTTCTCAAGTGAATTAATGAAGTGTTCCATTTCAGAGCTTTTCCTTGCTGCTTCTTCCTGTGTTGCCTGAAGTTCTTCCATGTTTTGGCGCATTTCTTCTTCTTGTGCTGCCATTTCTTCAGATTGCTGCTGGAATTTCTCAAGCAATTCATTCGTTTGAATATTAATTTTCACAGATGAAAGACTTGAAGCAATATTTTGAGCAACTTTCTCGATAAATTCAATTTGAAACTTCTCCAATTTATTAAATGATGCTAATTCAATAACTCCATAAACGTTATCTTCTAATTTTAGTGGCACAACAACCAGCGATCGAGGTGTTTTTCCTCCTAATCCTGATGTTATTTTAATATAATCCTCTGGAATATCTTCTAAATAAATTGTCTCTTTCTCGATAGCAACCGAACCAACAACGCCATCGCCATACTCTATGCGTTTTTCGAAAAACTTTTTTCGGTCATAAGCAAAAGCACTAATCAAATCAAGGTATATATTATTATCTTCGTTATTTAATAAAAATAATCCTCCTTGATTAGCATCTAGGTAATAAACTAAGTTTTTTATAATAATATGTGCTAATTTCTCAAGATCATCATTGTTTTGACGTAATATGTCAGCAAATTTGGCTAGCCCTTCGTTGGCCCACCTTCGTTTTTCATCTTCAACCTTCCTTTTTTCTTCATCCGCCTGTGCTTTTTTTAAGCTGTTTCTCATATTAACGAGAGCCTGGCCTAATTCATCCTCATCACTAAGCATTTTAAAGTCGTACTCCAGATTCCCTTTCCCAATATGATTTGCAAATTCTGTCTTTTTGTTTAATCCTTCAATTGATGTTTTTAATGCTTTTGTCATTTCTTCAATCTCATCACCAGAATTAACATCTAAATCAAATTTACTGTTTGTCTGACCTTTAGATAATTTCTTTAAAAATTCAGTGATGCTTTGTATCGGATCAGAAATGTTTTTGGTAATTATCCATATAACAAAACTTAATATGAAAACGCCAAACAAACCAACTAAAATTGATATCATGAAATTACGATCTGCTTGCGCCATAATTGAGTTTACAGGTACAGAAACACCCAGATACCAGGGTGTATTAGTTCTTCCTATTTCAATAGGAGCAAAAGCAATATAGTTAGTTTTATTATTTTCATCAACCTCAAGAATTGTAAAATACTTTCCATCAGCAATGGATTTTAAAACATTAAACTCACTGCCATCTTTTAAATTAAAACTCGCAATTTGATTTAATAACTCAGTCTTTGGGTGCCCGGCAAACTTACCTTCTTCACTTAATAAAAAAGCATATGAACCATTAAATTGCTTTAATTGAATCTCGTTTACCATTTCCTGAAATTTCTCCAAAATAAGATCAACCCCTACCATTCCAATATATTCATTATCAATAATAATTGGCGAAACAAGACTTGTCATAAGTTTTGTTTCTTCATCATTATCAGTAAATACATCAAAATAAATAGGTAAGATTAATTCTTTAGCCTGAGTTTTTATATAGCTATATACTTCCGGGTCTCCATCTAAACTTCTTAAATCCTGCTTTTGGAGAACATTTCCTTTAACTCTGGAAAAAACATTCGCAATTCTTCCTGTTGGCCTATCCCAATTAGGGTCAATTTTATTTAACTCCCAGCTATCCCAAAGTTTATAAAATGCGAGATTATCTCTATAAACTTTATCATACATTGAGATAAACAGTTTATCCCACTGTTCTCTTGGCATATCTTTATACACCTTAAATGCATTTGCCAGTGTTCTTACTACAGCAAAATGCTCATTCATTTCGGATTGAATGTTAAGTGCAAATTTTTCTGCGTTTGAATTTACCAATTCAATTGAGTCGTTGTAAGTGGTTTTTTTTGCATTTACACTGATATATCCAATTGCAATTGCATAAATAGCAACCGATAATGATATCAAAAATAGTTGCATTTTATTTTTTAAGCCTAGCTTAATCTTCATAATCTATCTATTTTTCTTTAACACAAAAAAATTATTTATAATCTTTTACATCCAGAGCCAATAATAATATTTTATCAATTTGCTCATTAATAAAGACAGGTGTAAATGATACAATTAAATTAATATTCTTTTTATCTTTTGATTTTAATGTTGTTTTTTCCTGATGCGAATTCCCAGCTAAAACTATATTAATAATTTTTTGAAACTTAGCTATATCTTTATCAGAAACAAATTCTTCTGCTTCCAATCCTATTATTTCACCTAACTTATAGTTAAGTTTTTTCAAGAAATTTTTATTTGCATTTTTTAGTTTGAAATCCAGATCAAACTCTACCTTTAATAAAAACTCATCTATAGCAAGTAATGTGCTTTCAAACTCTTCATTACGTCTGGTCGACTCTTCTTGAGTAGCCTGCAACTCTTCCATGTTTTGTCTCATTTCTTCTTCCTGAGCAGCCATTTCTTCTGACTGTTGTTGCGAACGCTCCAGTAATTCTGCTGTTTTAATATTAATTTGTACCGATTTTAAAGTAGAAGCAATGCTTTCTGCAACTTGTTCAACAAAATTAATTTCATATTTCTCGAATTTATTAAACGATGCAAGCTCTATAACTCCTAATACAGCATTTTCCGACTTTAATGGAACTATTAATAAACTGTTAGGATTTGATCCACCCAACCCTGATGTAATTTCAATATAATCTTGAGGGATTTCTGTTATATATATCGTTTGCATTTCCTGAGCGCAAGTTCCAACAAGCCCTTCTCCAAATTCAATTTGCTTTTTAAAATATTTTTCTCTGTCGAAAGCATAGGCAGCAATCAGGTTCATACGATTTTGATTTTCTTCATCATCGTCTTTTATAAATAAGCCTCCTTGATTTGCATGTACATATTGTATCAGGTTATAAATAATATCTCGCGAAAGTATTTCGATTTTATCATTATTTCTTCTAAGTATATCAGCAAACTTAGCTAAACCTTCGTTAATCCATCTTCTTTGTCTATCTTCTTCTTTTCTTATGTTTTCTTCTTCTTGTGTTTTCCTAAGATTATCTCTCATGGTTAACAGTGATTTTCCGAGGATATCTGTTTCGCCCAGTAAATTAAGTTCAGAATTAATATTTCCCTCGCCAATTTGATTGGCAAATTCGGCTTTTTTATTTAATCCATCGATCGATACATTAAGAGCTTGTGTCATCTCCCCTGTTTCGTCATTAGAAACAACTTGCATTTTCAAAGAATTATCAATCGCCCCTTTGGCCATTTGCTTAAGCGTTTTTGTTACCTGAATTATGGGTTTTGAAATGTTTCTTGCAATAAGCCAGATAACAACGAATAGTAAAATAAATCCTATCAAACTAACAAAAATTGCATTATATGATATTGCTTTTGCTTTTAAAGTAATAACCCTATAAGGAACAGTAATTGCTAATGACCAAGGTGTATCCACTCCATCAATATTTACTGGGGCAAACACATGAAAATACTCTTCCTTATTATTATCTTCATAAGTAAATGAAAAATTCTCACCTGCTTTAATCCTTTTATTTACATTAAATTGAGCTGTTATTTCAGGATAAACTTCTTGAATAAGCTTACCCATATTCTCAATTTGGGGATGTGCCACAAAAGTTCCATCATTTGAAACTAAAAAAGAATAACTATTTTCAAATGGAGTAATTTCTGTAATTAATTCCTGGAATTTGTGTAAGTCAATGTCAAGTCCTGCAAGACCAACAAATTGTTTATCAACAATTATCGGAACAGAAATATTTGAATTTAAATATTGGTCTTCGACTTTACCTGTAGGAGAATATAATCGTGGATCAACAATCATTGATATTCGTGTTGACTTCATTTTAAAATAATTTCCTTTTAGGTCGTCGCCATCAAGATTTAGCCTTGTCTCCAGTTGTGTTATTTCACCATTTTGATCTCTAACCCATCCATTTAAATATCTGCCATGTGGTTTTTCCCACTGGGGGTCAATTTTTGCTAATTCCCAACTAGTAGCAACTGCTAAAAAGTGTTCGTTTTGCTCTATCACTTTTAGTTGCTGATCTAAAAAAATCTTATTCCACTGTTCCCAGGATACACTTTGAAAAGCTTCTCCAACCTTAGCTAATGTTTTTGCTATGTTAAAATCAGCCGTTAATTCTGATTTTATTACATTAGCATACTCTTTTGCTGTTTTATTCGCTAATTCTTTTGATTCCGTTAGCTCTAAATTAATTGATTTAATAGTTACATATCCCAGTGAAATAATAAAAATCAACAAAGATGTTGATAGAATATATACTAGCATTTTTACGTTGATCTTCATAAGCAAGCATGTGTTATAAATAACCTCTAAACTTACATTTTTTTGAATAAAAATCAAACTCTGGATATACAATTATTAGGAAACTTAGCTTAATTAAATTGTATTGAAAACTGCTTAAGTTCTTTTGATAATTTTTTTGAATCTCCCAAAATAGAATCCATTAGTCTCCAAAAGCGTCCCCCATGATTTTTTTCTATCGTATGACAAAGTTCGTGAACAATTACATAATCAATTAAATAGGAAGGTAGAAGAATAAGGTGAAGGTTTAGATTAATGTTGTTTTTTGCACTGCAACTTCCCCATAATGTTTTATTATTTTTTATAAAAATTCTGTTGTATTTAAAATTTAATTTTTTTGCAATCTGATCTGTGCGCAGTGGCAAATATTCTTTTGCTTCTTTTCTTAAGGTTTTAATTACTATCTTCTTTAAAATGTCCTGTATTTCTTTTTTTCTAACATCTGCTTTTTCAGGATAAAATATTTGTGTAAGACTTCCATTTACAACGGTTTCGATTTTATCTGACCTGTGTGTGCTAATTTTTAATTTTCTATTTTGAGTATTAAAATTAGTGTTTTCATTAAAATAAAAAGCATTTTGCTCAATTTCTCTAACTTTGGGCAGCTGTTTTTCAATCCACTCTCTTTTTTGTTCAAGAATCTTTAACCCATATTTAAAACTAACATAGTATGGAACACTAACTGTTACTCCTTTTTGTGGTCGGATCGAAATGCTAATGTTTTTTGAGCGCCTGCTTTTCCTTATTTTTACTTCACCAATATTTTCTATGAAAAATTTCTTATCAGGCATTTTACAATAATATAAAATCCAACTTTAATCAAGAAATTTTGAAAGCTTATTTAGTAATAATTTTTGATCAATCGGTTTTAAAATATAATCGCTAAAGCCATAATTCATTATTTCATCGTATTTATCTTCAGTAGCGTATGCAGTTTGAGCAATTACCGGGATTTTAATTCCATTGGAAATTAATTGTTCCATTGATTCATTTCCATTCATAATTGGCATATTAATATCCATTAAAATAATATCAATATCATGTCTTTTATTTACTTCAGTTAAAACATCCTCTCCATTTTTAACCCAGATTATTTGAGCTTTAGTTTTTCCCAAGAATATTTTTAACAGTTCAAAATTAGTTGAGTCGTCTTCTGCAACTAAAATTGTTTTTGATTTCCAACTAAAACGTTCCTTTTGTTTAAGTTCAATTTTAGAATTTTCAGGAGCTAATTCTAATGGAAGAGTAAAATAAAATTTTGTGCCTTTACCAATTTCAGATTCTACACTTATTTCTCCTTCCATCAGGTTTACAAGATTCTTACATAAAGCTAATCCAGCACCTGTACCACCATATTTCCTGGTAGTTGTTTCATCAACCTGTCTAAACTGGTCAAAAATAAAATTTGTGTTTTTTTCTTCTATTCCAATTCCAGTATCTTTAACAAAGCACTTTATTTGCTTACCATCTAACTCATAACCAAACTCAATAACTCCTTTTTCTGTAAATTTAATTGCATTATCAATTAAATTATTAAACACTTGTATAACTCTTTTGGAATCAACCAAAACATTAAAATCCTTATTTTCAATTCCCTTATGAACAATAATGTCTACATTCTCTACTTCTTTATCTTTAATAATTGTCTTGCAATCAACAAATAATTCTTCCAATAAGGTATTAAAATTTACTTTTGTTTTATTAATTACTAATGTGGATGATTGTATTTTCGAAAGGTCAACAATATTATCAATAATATCTAATAAATTGTTGCCACTTTTATATAAAATATCTAAATAATTTCTTTGAACATCAATTTCATAATCCTTTTTAATTAAAAGGCTTGAAAAACCGATAATAGCATTTAGGGGTGTTCTGATTTCATGTGATAAATTTGTTAAGAAAGATGTTTTCAATCTATCTGATTCTTCAGCCTTTTCTTTTGCATCTTGCAATTTTTTTTCAGTATGCTTTTGTTCTGTAATGTCTCTATATACTACGTAAAGCCCTAACTGTTTTTTACTTACATTAACTGGTGTTCCTATAATACTTACATAAATTTTTTCATTGTTTTTATCTACTCGAACTGCTTCAATAGGATTTGCCCTTCCTTCTTCAATTTCTTTAGTATACTCAGAAGCTTTACTTTTTAAACCTTCTGGAACAATAAAATTATCTAAGAGATGCCCTTCTAATTCATAGCTTGTATAGCCAAATAATTTTGTAAAAGCCTGGTTAACTCTTAAAACATTCCCATTATTGTCTAAATATGCAATTGGTTCTGGCGAGTTATTAAATAATTTCTCATAATGAGCTCTTTCTTCTATCTTTCTTGTTTCAGAAACCTTTAATTCGGAAATCATCTTATTTGCATAATTTGCAATGGTTTTAAATTCCATATAGGTTACCTTAGAAGGATTAATTAAGTTGTAATCTATCGTTGCTGTTTTAAAGAACTCTATGAACTGCCCAATGTTTTTTCTTAAGCTTTTTGAAATAAATATTCCTAAAATGAATAATGAAAAGTAAATGGTAAGAATAAGAACGATAACAAAAATAGAATCCTTTGCAATTTCTCTTCTTAATTCATCTTCTTTTACTGCTAAATAAGCATCAATTTCTTCAATATATACTCCGGCACCTACCATCCATCTCCATTCTGGCACACCTTTAATGAATGACATTTTAGGGATAATAACCGAATCGGTTAACCTGCGCCATGAGTAAAAGATATAATCCCCCTTGGGATTTTTAACTGCTCTTCTTTCTTCCTGAATCACTTTTACTCCATTAGGATCCTCTAGCTCCCAAACATTCCTTTTTTCTTTAACAATGTTACCATCCATTAATAAGGCATCGCCATCATATGTATTTACAAAAATGTAGCCTTCCTCTCCATAGCGCTGTTTCGATAACCAATCTAATGTCTCTTTTTGAATTATTTTATTGTAATCTGAATAATATTCACTGGTTCCAATATACCAGCCAAAGGGTTCAAACAATTTGATATAAGAAATTCTCTTTGACAAACCTGTTGTATCTGATTTAGGATACCTCCAATAACTGGTTATAAATCCCTCTCCTTTAGTTTTCGCTAAATTAATTTCATCCCTAACGATAAATGTCCCCAAATCGTCCTTATAATTTAAAAGATTTTTTCCTTCAAACTTTGGGTTTTTAGGATATAAAATCTCAAGGCCATTTAAATTAGTAATGAAATAGGTATTGTTTTCAAAACGAATTAAACGCAAACCGTCTAATATTATTTTTTCAATTTCATTTAACGTTTTTGAATCTTTATTTTCCTCATAAATATTTAAAGCCATTAAATAGGCGTATTCAACCCTTGTTTTAATTCTTTTATTTAGGTTTTCTTCACTTCTATCTATATTAAAATTGATATAATCAATTGCCTTTTCTGTTTCACTTTTTATTAAGTCTTTTTGATTTTCTATGTAGCTAATATGAACCTGAGTAATTTCTCTCTTTAAATTTTTATACTTAAAGCGAATCCAAAAAATTGAAGCAATCAGAATTATAAAACTTGCAATGAATATGGCTAAAATAAAGAAATAATTTGCAATCCGGATTTCTTTGATTTTAAACCTCGATAAGAAATAATTCCCTTTATTCTTTTCCATTGACTTAATTGTAATTCTATTACTTTTAAAAATTTAACGACACTAAATTTAATAAATATTAAAAAAGAATCATAATTACTATTATAATGAATTGTTTTTATAAATTTGATTTTTATAAGATTAAAGTACAATTTATTAAGAAAATATTTATAATGAAAAGTAATAAATTATTGAAGTACTTATTAATTGCGGCTGTTGTGCTTATAGTTTTTGCAATTATTGGTAAGAAAAAAGGGTGGTTTGGCGGAAAAGTTGAAATTAAGGTAACTGTTGAAGCCCCAGAGTACAGAACAATTACTCAAATAGTAACTGCAAGTGGGAAAATACAACCTGAAACAGAAGTGAAAATATCACCAGATGTTTCAGGAGAAATCGTTGAATTATTTATTAATGAAGGTGATGATGTTAAAATAGGAGACATATTGCTAAAAATTAAACCAGACATTTATATCTCTGCTGTTGATAGAGCTGCAGCAGCTGTAAATTCAGCAAAATCAAACTTAGCTAATTCTGAAGCTTTTCTTGAACAAATTAAAGCCAAATACAATCAAACAGAGAATGCATACAAACGAAATAAAGTGTTATGGGAACAAAAAACTATTTCAGATGCTGAATATGAAAGTTCCTTATCCTCTTATGAAATGGTAAAAGCTGAATTGCAAGCTGCAAAAAAATCAATTGATGCATCAAGATATTCAATACAAAGTGCAGATGCAACACTTTCTGAAGCTAAAGAAAATTTAAGTAAAACAACAATATATGCTCCTATGAGTGGGACAATTTCCATGCTTAATATTGAAAAAGGCGAGCGAGTTGTAGGTACAAGCATGATGAGTGGAACAGAACTTCTTCGAATAGCTGATCTTGAACGAATGGAAGTAAAAGTTGATGTTAACGAAAATGATATTGTTAAAGTTAAATTACAAGACACAGCAATTATTGAAATAGATGCCTATTTAGGTGAAAAATTTAAAGGAATTGTAACAGAAATAGCAAATTCTGCTAATGTTACGGGTATGTCGACAGATCAGGTTACCAATTTTGATGTGAAAGTTTTATTACTTAAAGATTCTTATAATCATTTAATCAGCAAAAACAGTCCTAGTCCTTTTCGCCCCGGGATGTCAGCCTCTGTTGATATACAAACAAACACAAAATTTGATATATTAACCATACCAATACAATGTGTTACAACAAGGGTAGATTCTGCTCTTACAGATAATAATTCAGATAATACAGCAGCAATTGATGATGATGAAATCAGAGAAATTGTTTTTATCGCATCTCAAGATTCTGCTTTAATAAAGGATGTAATAACAGGAATTCAAGATAATAAATACATTGAAATCATTGATGGCATCTCAGATAAAGATCAGGTTATTACAGCTCCATATAGTGCAATCTCAAGAAAACTTAAACACGGTTCATTTATTAAAGTAGTTGATAAAAAAGATTTATTTAACGAAAAAGATTAATTTCGCCCGTTAAATTGAGAAAATTTATGGCACTAATACTAAACATAGAAACATCAACACAGATTTGTTCTGTAAGTATTTCATTGAATGGAGATGTAATCGCGTTTAAAGAAAGTAATGATGAAAAATCACATGCAAAACTCCTTACAATTTTTATTGATGATTTACTAAAAGAACAAAATTATTCTTTCAACGATTTTGATGCCATTGCCGTTAGTAAGGGTCCGGGATCATATACTGGTTTGCGAATAGGTGTTTCTACTGCAAAAGGTTTGTGTTATGCAAAAGACTTACCGCTAATTGCCATAAATACACTTCAATCAATGGCTAAAGGAATAATAGAAAAAGAAAAGTATAAAAATGCAGAAATAATTGTTCCAATGATTGATGCTAGAAGAATGGAAGTATATTCCGCATTCTTTAATACAAATGGTAAATTAATCCGAGAAGTAAAAGCAGAAATTATTGATGAAAATTCCTACAATGAAATTCTTCAAAAACAACAAATGATTTTTTTTGGCGATGGCTCTGAAAAAGTAAAAACTTTGATTACTAATAAAAATGCTGTATTTATTGATAATATGTATCCATCATCAAAATATATGGCCCCTTTATCTGAGCAAGCATATAATGAAAAGAAATTTGAAGATGTTGCTTATTTCGAGCCATTTTATTTAAAAGATTTTATTGCAACAGTGCCTAAAAAAAATATTTTCAAATAATTGCATAATATTTGTTTTCATTCTTAAAATGAAATAAATGAAAACCTTATTAAACATATTATTCCTCTTAATTTTTACATTAGCAGTAAACTTTGAGTCATTTTCACAAGAATATGAAAAGCCATTTATTCCCGGAGAGAAACTTGTTTATGTTGCCCATTTTGGTTTTCTAAATGCAGGTAAAGCAATTTTTACACTCGAAGATTCTGTTTATAATAAAGAAAGAGCATATTATGGCAAAGCAAAAGCTTATACCATTGGCCTGGCAGAAAAGCTATATAAGGTAAAAGACATTTATTCAAGCTATTTTAATCAGGAAAATGGACTTCCCTATCTTGCTATTAGAAATATAAATGAAGGGAATTATAAATATTATAATGAGGTAGAGTTTAATCATCGAAGAAATATCGTAAAAAGCAAAAAATCAGGTAAACATGAAGTGCCTGACAGCATCCTTGATATGGTTAGCGCCTTTTATTTCTTTAGAGAAGCCCTGGTAAATGATATCAAGAAAAAAGGTGATGAATTGGTACTTGACACATACTTTGCCGATGAAATATTTCCTTTAAAATTACGCTATGTTGGAGATGAAAAAATAAAAATAAAATTAGGAAAATTTAAATGCATGAAATTCTCTCCAGTTGTTGAACCCGGTCGAATTTTTGATTCAGAAGACGATGTTACAATCTGGATATCAAAAGATAAAAATTATATCCCATTAAGAATACAAGTAGATTTAAAAATTGGTTCAATAAAATGTGATCTAATAAGATATTCTGGTTTACAATACGATCTTAAATAGAAAAATAAATATCATCCAATTAAATTACATCTAATTCGAGATATGAAATTGATATTTAAATGATTTAGATTATTTTTGCAAAAATTAAGATTAAATTAAATTATATAATATGGCAAGTACAGCAGATTTTAAAAATGGTATATGTATTGAATATAATGGCGATTTATTTACAATCGTGCAATTTCAACACGTAAAGCCAGGTAAAGGTGCCGCTTTTGTTAGAACAAAACTCAAAAACCTTAAAACAGGAAAAGTAATTGATAACACTTTTAATGCAGGTGTAAAAGTAAATATACAACGCATTGAACGTCGTCCTTATCAATATTTATACAATGATGAAATGGGATATCATTTCATGCACACCGAAACTTTCGAACAAGTTTCATTTCAAAAAGATTTAATTAATGCTCCTGATTTAT